>NZ_JASATH010000008.1:0-79766 GCF_038440215.1 Inquilinus sp. OTU3971
GACCGGACAGCCCGAACCGCCGCGGCCGAGGCCGAAGGCGGCGCCACCTGGCAGGACTATCTCGCGCTCTTGAAGCCGCGGGTGATGACGCTCGTCGTCTTCACCGGCATCGCCGGGCTGATCGCGGCGCCGGGCCATCTGCATCCGGTCCTGGCCGCCACCGCCGTGCTGTGCATCGCCGTCGGTGCCGGCGCGGCCGGGGCGATCAACATGTGGTACGACCGCGATATCGACGCGGTGATGAGCCGGACCTGCGGCCGGCCGATCGTGCGCGGCCGCATCGCGCCGTCCGAGGCGCTGGCCTTCGGCGTGTTCCTGTCGGTCGCCGCCGTGCTGGTGATGGGGCTGGCGGTCAACTGGGTCGCCGCCCTGGTCCTGGCCTCGGCCTCGGCCTTCTACGTCTTCGTCTATACCATCTGGCTGAAGCGGCGGACGCCGCAGAACATCGTGATCGGCGGCGCCGCCGGCTCCTTCCCGCCGATGATCGGCTGGGCCGCCGTGACCGGCGACATCAGCGTGCCGTCGATGCTGCTGTTCGCCCTGATCTTCATGTGGACCCCGCCGCATTTCTGGGCGCTGGCGCTGTTCCGCAGCGAGGAATACGCCAAGGCCGGGGTGCCGATGCTGCCGGTGGTGTCCGGCGCGCGCGAGACCAAGCGCCAGATGCTGGCCTACACCCTGGCCCTGTTCCCGCTCGGCCTCGGCCCCTGGCTGGTCGGCACCGCCGGGCTGACCTACGGCATCGGCGCCGCGCTGCTCGGCGCGCTGTTCATCCTGTGCGCCGTGCGGGTGCTGCGCGAGGACGGCACGGCCACCAACCACCGCGCCGCCAAGCAGATGTTCGGCTTCTCGATCTTCTACCTGTTCGCGATCTTCGGCCTGCTGATCGTCGACCACACCGCGGTGCATCTCTGAGATGGCCAGCCGTTCGACCCCGACCCCGGCGGCGGCGCCCGACGCGAGGCGCCGCCTGCGTGGCCGCAACCTGGCCCTGGCCCTCGGCCTGCTGGCCTGGGTGGCGCTGATCTTCGTGATCACCATCGTCAAGATGAAGGGGGGCTAGCATGGCCGACCTGGATCCGAAGATCCGGCGCCGCAACCGCCTCATCCTGACCACACTGTGCGGCGTCGCCTTCTCGATGGGCGTGCTGGCCTTCGCCTCATCGCCGCTGTACCGGCTGTTCTGCCAGGTCACCGGCTATGGCGGCACCACACAGGTCGCCGATTCGGTGTCCGGCAAGGTGCTGGACCGCAAGGTGCGGGTCCGCTTCGTCGCCAACACCGATGCCGGCCTGCCCTGGACCTTCAAGGCCGAGCAGAGCGAGGTCGAGGTCCGGCTGGGCGAGCCGGCGCTGATCTACTTCCAGGCCACCAGCACCGCCACCGAGCCGACCGCCGGCCAGGCGGTCTACAACGTGACGCCGGACAAGGTCGGGCTCTACTTCTCGAAGGTGCAGTGCTTCTGCTTCACCGAGCAGATCATCCAGCCGGGCGAGACGGTGGAGTTCCCGGTCTACTTCTATGTCGACGCGGCGATGGACGCGCAGCCGAACCTGAGCGACGTGCGCACCATCACCCTGTCCTACACCTTCTACGGCCAGCGCTCGAAGGCGCTGGAGAATGCGGTGGCCGCCTATTATCGTGCGGCCAAGAACGACGGCTGACGGCCTGCCGGCAGCACCAGGGCGGAACACCGAAGCGGATATCGGACGAGAGACCGAGAGGGGCACGAGGATGAGCAGCACCGACGTCCATGCCGACAGGCACGAGACGAGCTACGAACTGAACGCGGTTCCGCATCCCTATCATCTGGTCGACCCCAGCCCATGGCCCCTGCTCGGCTCGCTCGCGGCCGGCTGCATGGCGATCGGCGGCGTCCTGTTCATGCATGACGAAGGGCCGGCGCTGCTGATCGCCGGATTCCTCGGCGTGCTGGCGGTGATGTTCGGCTGGTGGCGCGACGTGATCAAGGAAGCCACCTTCCGCAAGCTGCACACCCCGGTGGTGAAGCTGGGCCTGCGCTACGGCATGATGCTGTTCATCGCCTCGGAGGTGATGTTCTTCGTCGCGTTCTTCTGGGCCTATTTCGACTCCAGCCTGTTCGTCGGCGAGGCGGCGCAGTACGGCCGGGTCGCGGCGACCGGAGGCGTGTGGCCGCCCAAGGGCATCACCCCTGTCGACGCCTTCCACTTCCCGCTGCTGATGACCCTGGTGCTGCTGCTGTCGGGCTGCACCGTCACCTGGGCGCATCACGAGATCGTCGAAGGCAACATGAAGGAGGCGGCGAAGGCGCTCGGCATCACCGTGCTCCTCGGCGCCATCTTCACCTGCATCCAGCTGTGGGAATACACCCACTCCGAATTCGGCTTCCGCGACGGCGTCTTCGCGTCGACCTTCTACATGGCCACCGGCTTCCACGGCTTCCATGTGCTGGTCGGCACCATCTTCCTGGCGGTGTGCTGGTTCCGGACGGCGCGCGGCGACTTCACCAAGGACAGCCATTTCGGCTTCGAGGCCGCCGCCTGGTACTGGCACTTCGTCGACGCGGTCTGGCTGTTCCTGTTCGTCGCCATCTACTGGTGGGGCGGCCATGGCGGCGCCGTCGCGGCGCACTGAGCCTCGGTGGCTCCGGTCTCTCCCCTGGCCGCGGCGCTGGGCTGCAAATGCCCGCGCTGTGGCCGGGGTGCCCTGTTCAAGGGCTTCCTGACGGTCGCCGACCGCTGCGCGGTCTGCGACCTCGACCTCTCGGAGGTCGATTCCGGTGACGGCCCCGCCGTCTTCCTGATCTTCATCCTCGGCTTCACCATGGTGCCGCTGACCCTCTGGCTCGGCTTCGCCTTCGACCTGCCCGACTGGGCCCCGGTCGCGATCGGCGCCGTCCTCCTCGTCCTGCTCACCGCCCTTCTGATCCGCCCAGCCAAGGCCTATGTCGTGGCGCTGCAGTACCGGCACCGCCGCTCCGGCGGCTGAGAGCCCCCGCAATGGCATCGCGTTTCCGGCCGGAATTCTGGCCGACCGTCTTCCTGATCCCCGCCCTCGCCCTGATGCTCGGGCTCGGCGTCTGGCAGCTCGAGCGCCTGGCCTGGAAGACCGACCTGATCGACCGGATCGAGCGCGGCCTGGCCGCCCCGCCGGCGCCGCTGCCGGCCGAGATCGATCCCGGCTTCGACTATCGCCACGTCACCGTCACCGGCCGCTTCGACGCCGCCCACGCCTTCCGGCTGCTGGCCCGGGTGAATGACGGCGCCGCCGGCATCCAGGTGGTGACGCCGCTGCTCCGCGACGATGGCGGCCCGGCGGTCATGGTCAACCGCGGCTGGGTGCCGCTCGGCCCCGACGGCAAGCCCGCCGCCTATGGCCCGCCGCCGGACGGCACGGTGACGGTCGAGGGCGTCGCCCGCCGCCCCCTGCCCCAGGGCTGGATGCAGCCCGACAACAGCCCGGCCACCAATGAATGGTTCTGGGCCGACCTGCCGGCGATGGCCGCCGCGGCCGGGCTGGGCGCGGCGGCGCCGGTGGTGATCGAGCAGGCGGCGGGCCCGGATCGGGGCCGCCCCCCGGTCGGCGGCCAGACCAAGGTCGATCTGCCGAACGACCATCTCGAATACGCGATCACCTGGTTCAGCTTTGCCTTCATGCTGGTCGCGATCTACCTGCTGCACCATCTGCGGCGCGGCCGCGCCACCCGGAAAGGAACCGACGCATGACCGCCTATGCCGAGATCGCCGCCCATTTCGGCCGCATCGCCGCGCTGTCCAACGCCATCGGCATCCTCGACTGGGACAACGCCACGATGATGCCGAGGGGCGCCGCCGAGACCCGGGCGGAGAGCCTGGCGCTGCTGCAGGTGCTGCGCCACGGCATGGTCACCGATCCGCGCCTGTCCGACTGGCTGCCCGAGGCCGAGGCCGATAATGCGCTGGGCGAGTGGGAGCGCGCCAATCTGCGCGAGATCCGGCGGCTGTGGACGGTGCAGACCGTGGTGCCGTCCGACCTGGTCGAGGCGTCGAGCAAGGCGATCTCGGCCTGCGAGATGGCGTGGCGCCAGGCCCGTGCCGATTCTGACTTCGCGTCGCTGCTGCCGAAGCTGCAGGAAGTGCTGCGGCTGCAGCGCGAGATCGGCCGCGCCAAGGGCGAGGCGCTGGGCCTGTCGGCCTATGACGCCCTGCTGAACGACTACGAGCCCGGCGGCCGGTCGGAGCGGATCGACGCGCTGTTCGACGACCTCGCCGACTTCCTGCCCGGCTTCACCGAGGAGGTGCTGGCGGCCCAGGCGCGCCGGCCGGCGACGCCGCGGCCGGAGGGCCTGTTCCCGGTCGAGTCGCAGCGGGCGCTGGGCGTCGCCATGATGGGCGTGCTGGGCTACGATTTCGAGCGCGGGCGGCTGGACGTGTCCACCCACCCCTTCTGCGGCGGCGGCGACAACGACGTCCGCATCACCACCCGCTACGACGAGACCGACTTCACCCGCGCTTTGATGGGCGTGCTGCACGAGACCGGCCATGCCCTCTACGAGCAGGGCCGGCCGCAGGCCTGGATGAGCCAGCCGGTCGGCCAGGCCCGCGGCATGAGCCTGCATGAGAGCCAGTCGCTGCTGATGGAGATGCAGGCCTGCCGCAGCCGCGAGTTCATCACCTTCGCCACGCCGCGGATGCGCGACGCCTTCGCCGGCAGCGGCCCGGCCTGGGAGGCGGAGGCGCTGTGGCGCCACTACACCCGGGTCGAGCGCGGCTTCATCCGGGTCGACGCCGACGAGGTCACCTACCCCGCCCATGTCATCCTGCGCTACCGGCTGGAGAAGGCGATGATCGCCGACGAGCTGCCGCTGGCCGACCTGCCCGCCGCCTGGAACGACGGCATGCAGGCGCTGCTGGGCGTGGTGCCGCCGAACGACCGGCTGGGCTGCCTGCAGGACATCCACTGGCCGAGCGGCGGCTGGGGCTATTTCCCGACCTACACGCTGGGCGCGATGACCGCGGCGCAGATCTTCGACGCCGCCAACCGGGCCGAGCCGGACATTCTGCCCGCGATCGGCCGCGGCGACTTCGCGCCGCTGGTCGGCTGGCTGCGCGCCAACATCCACGGCCAGGGCTCTCGCTGGGAGACCGACGAGCTCCTGACCCGCGCCACCGGCCGGCCGCTCGACGCCGCCGTGTTCAAGGCGCATCTGCGCCGGCGTTATGGCAGTGAGGGGTAAGAAGAACGGCTCCAATCTTAAACTGTCATTGCCGGGCTTGACCCGGCAATCCAGAGACTGTCGATGCCACTCTGGGTGGCCCCTGGATCCTCGGGTCAAGCCCGAGGATGACAATTGAAGGTTGGTTTGGAGCGCACGCCAGCGGGATTGTGGCCCGAGTGGCCTCACGGGATGGCCCATGGGGGCCTGACGCCCGAAACTTGCATGCCTCCAATGCGGGTTCGACGCGCAGGATTTCGTCTCATCAGACGAGTTGAGTCGGAATCCCGCCGCCCGAGGGGGCCGCGCTGCCGCGGCCTTGAGACATGACGACCCGCCTTCCGCGCCAGGTGCTGGTCCCCCTGATCATCGCCTGCGCGCTGTTCATGGAGAATCTCGATTCCACGGTGATCGCGACGGCGCTGCCGAACATCGCCCATTCCTTCGGCACCGACCCGCTGCATCTCAGCCTCGCCATCACCTCCTACCTGCTCAGCCTCGCGGTCTTCATCCCGGCCAGCGGCTGGATCGCCGACCGGTTCGGCGCCAAGACCGTGTTCCGGGCGGCGATCATCGTTTTCACCATCGGCTCGGTGCTGTGCGGCCTGTCGAACTCGACCGCCGAGCTGGTCGGCGCCCGGGTGGTCCAGGGCATCGGCGGGGCGATGATGGTGCCGGTCGGCCGGCTGGTGCTGCTGCGCAGCGTCTCGAAATCCGAGCTGGTCCGGGCGATGGCCTATTTCACCACCCCGGCCCTCTTGGGCCCGGTGCTGGGCCCGCCGCTGGGCGGCTTCATCGCCACCTACAGCTCCTGGCGGCTGATCTTCTTCATCAATGTGCCGATCGGGATCATCGGCGTGATCCTGGTCACTCTGTTCATCGACGACGTGCGCGAGGAGGAAAGGCCGCCGCTCGACGGCTGGGGCCTGCTGATGACCGGCACCGCCCTGGCCTGCCTGGTGTTCGGCTTCGAGACGCTCGGCCGGTCGATCCTGCCGCTGCCGGCGACCTTCGGCCTGCTGATCTTCGGCGCACTGCTGATCTGGGCCTATGTCCGGCACGCCCACCGGGTGCCGTCGCCGATTCTCGACCTGAAGCTGCTGCATGTCCGCACCTTCCGGATCTCGCTGGTCGGCGGCACCATCTTCCGCATCGGCATCGGCGCGATCCCGTTCCTGCTGCCGCTGATGCTGCAGCTGGGCTTCGGCATGACCCCGTTCGAATCCGGCCTGTTGACCTTCATGAGCGCCGCCGGCGCGCTGTGCATGAAGATGACGGCAGCCCGGATCATCCGCGGCCTCGGCTTCCGCCGGGTGCTGGTGTGGAACGCGGCGGTCAGCTCGATCTTCCTGATGGGCTATGCGTTGTTCCGGGCGGACACGCCGCATCTGCTGATCATGGCGCTGCTGCTGGCCGGCGGCTATTTCCGGTCGCTGCAGTTCACCAGCCTGAACACCCTGGCCTTCGCCGACATCCCGCCGCAGAAGATGAGCCGCGCCTCCAGCTTCTCGAGCACGGCGCAGCAGCTGTCGGCCAGCCTGGGCGTCGCCACCGGCGCAGTGCTGCTGAACCTGGCGCTGCTGCTGCGCAGCGGCGCCGAATTGCAGGCGGCCGATTTCTCCTGGGCCTTCCTCGCGGTCGGCCTGCTGTCGCTGGGCTCGGTGCTGATGTTCCTGCGCCTGGCCCCCGATGCCGGGGCCGAGGTCTCGGGCCACGCCGTCGCCCCGGTGGCACCGGCGGAAGGGTCTCCCCGGGTCGCGCCGGGGGAATGATCCTCAGGTCCCGAGCAGCCGGTCACGGGCGGCGTTGAGCTTGGCCGCCATGTCGGCCGAGCCGCCGCGGTCCGGGTGGTGCCGCTTCATCATCCGCCGATGCGCCGCCTTCACCGCCGCGGGCGAGGCGCCGGCGGGCAGGCCGAGCAAGGCGTAGGCCTCCGCCTCCGACATCTCCGCCCCGCGCGGGCCGACCCCGTCCTGCTTGGCCCAGTCCGGGCCGAAGCGGCGGTCGAGATAGGTCTCCAGCACCCGGGCCGAATCGGGGTCGTCGGCGCGGCACTCGAACAGCAGGCGCAGCAGCGCCGGCAGCGGCAGCGAGGCCAGGCTGCGCCCCTCCGCCGGGCCGGGGCGCAGGACATAGCCGTCCATCGCCCCACTGCCGTGGTCGAGCTGGATGTCGAGGCTGCGCGTCTTCAGCCGCGAGGCCCCGCCGGGCGTCGGGCCGGCCGCGGTCTGGCGGGCGCGGCGCCAGCGCAGGAACCAGGGCAATCCCTGGATCAGGAGCGGCGACAGGCGCTGCAGCCACAGCAGGAGCGCGCCGAGCACGGCGAGGAGGCCGGAAAGCCGCCCGGTCAGCAGCAGGAACAGGCCGAGCCCGGCCAGGAGCACGATGCCGCCCCAGCGCGCGCCGCGGACCACCTTCTGCGGCTCGGTGTTGGCGAACCAGCGGGCGAGCAGCGGCAGCCCGATGCCGAGCGCCAGGACCAGGATGAGAAGCTGGAGCACGGTGGCGGCCTAACCTCCCATCCGCCCGATCAGCGCCGTGACCGCGGCGCCGCGGCGGCGGCCGAGATCCTCCAGCGCCGGGCGGCCGCCGGCGGCATAGACCGCGACGGCCGCCAGCAGGTCGCGCAGCTGGCCCGGGCTCGAGGCATCGAACGGGCAATAGGCGCCGCGGGTCAGCCGCGCGATCTCGCGGAAGGCACGGGCGGCCAGCGGGTCGGGGCCTTCATGGAACAGGAACACCGGCACGCCGCGCAGCGCCAGCCGCCCGGCCTGAGCGCAGACCGGGTCGAGCGATTCCTCGAAGGCGTCACCGACGAAGACCAGGGCGTCGACCTTGCCGCGCCCGGCCTCCGCCTCGGCATGGGACAGCACCCGGCCGATCTGGGTCTCGCCGGCCCGGCAGCGCACCTTGCTCATCAGCCGCGCCAGCTCGACGCCGTCGGAGACCCAGGCCGTGGCCTTGCACTCGCCGAAGCCGCGATAGAACACCAGCTGCAAGTCGAGCCCGCCCAGCGCCGCGGTCTCGGTGAACATCTCGCCCTGCAGGCGGCAGGCGCGGTCCCAGGTGTCCTCGCGGCTCTGGGTCGCGTCGAGCGCGAAGATCAGCCGGCCGCGCCGCCCGTCCTCGCGCCGCGCCGGCGTCGCCGCCACCCGGCGCAGGAAGGCGTCGACCTCCGACCGGTTCCGGCCGGCGGGAAGCTTGTCGTCGGGGCCGGTCATGACTTCGTGTCCATCACTGATAATGATGGGGACCGGCGGGCGGAAATCCAATCGGAACGGGTCGCGAACCGTCAGATCAGGCCGACATCCCGGCGCAGCGAATCCGGCAGCGTCTCGACAGACCGCGGGGTTGGACGCGGCGTCCACAGCCAGCGCGGCAGGAAGCGGAAGGGGCGGCGGGAGGTCCGGGTCAGGGCGAGGGTCATGGCCGTGCACTCCGAGGCTTGCTGGGATCACTGATCCATGAGACAGAATCATCATGATCTCCGATCGGTCCAAACCTAGGTATGCTGGAAGGCCATGGCGAATGATGGCTTCTCGCTTCGGCATGAGCAGGACTAATGGGTGACGCAACTCCACACCTGCCGCTGGCGGCGCTGCGCACCTTCGACAGCGTGGCCCGGCATCTCAGCTTCACCCGGGCGGCGGCCGAGCTGGCGGTGACCCAGAGTGCGGTCAGCCACCAGATCCGCTCGCTCGAATCCGACCTGTGCGTGCGGCTGTTCAAGCGGCTGAATCCCGGCATCGCCCTGACCGAGGCCGGGGCGCAACTGGCGCCGGAGGTTCGGGCGGCGCTGGAGCGGCTGGGCGCCGCCGTGGCCACCACCAAGCGCTGCGGCCGCGGCGGCGTGCTGCGGGTCGGCGCCGGCGGCGCCTTCGCCACCGGCTGGCTGGTGCCGCGCCTCGGCCGCTTCGCCGCCGCGCATCCGGAGATCGAGGTGCGGCTGTCGATGGCGATGCGCAACCCGGACCTGGAGGAGGACGAGCTCGACCTCGCCGTGCTGAGCCGCGAGGCGGACCGGCCGCTGCAGCCGGAGGGCGAGGCGGTGCTGTTCGAGGAGCGGATCTACCCGGTGTGCAGCCCGGCGCTGCTGCCGCTGCTCCGGTCCCCGGCGGACCTGGCCCTGGTGACCCTGCTGCACGAGGAGTGCGACGAGGCGCCGTCGCCGCGCTCGACCCTGAGCTGGGAGCCGTGGCTGGAGCGGCTGGGCGTGGCGGACCAGCCGCGCCGCAGCGGCATCCGCCTCAGCCATTTCACCCTGGTGCTGGCGGCGGCGCTGGACGGGGTCGGGGTCGCGCTCGGCCGCGAGCAGCTGATCCGGGCGGCGCTGGCCGAGGGAAGGCTGGTCCGCCCCTTCGGGCCGGAGCTGGAGCTGCGCAGCCGCCACCAGGTGATCCGCTGGCGCAGCGCGCCCGGCAACGAGTCCCGCATCGCGGCGTTCCGGAGCTGGCTTCTGGCGGAAAGCGCGCCCGACCGCTAGCCTCACCACCGGTGCCTCACCATTCCGGATCGACGATGCCTTCTTCGCGCGCCCCCCTCCTCGCCGGCCTGGCCGCCGCCTTCCTCCTCGGCCTCGCTGCCCCGGGCGCCCAGGCACAGGGCACGAGCGCCACGCCCCGCGAGATCATCGTCGCCACCGCCCCGGTCAACTCCCCGCTCGGGCGCTGGGGCAACGCCTTCGTCGAGCGGCTGAAGGCGGAAGCCGGCCAGCCGGTGTCGGAGGCGATCACCGCCGGCCCCCTGCCGAACACAGCGCTGCTGCAGAGCGGCCGGGTGGCGATCGGCCTCGTCTCGCTCGACGTCGCCGCCGCGGCCTGGGGCGGCAGCAGCCCGATGGCACCGGGACTGAAGTTCGACCATTTGCGCGCCCTGGCGCCGGTGGCGCCGGCCGCGGTGCTGCGCTTCGTAGCGCCGGCGGGCGGCGGCATCGTCAGCGCCTCCGACCTTGCCGGCAAGCGGGTGGCGCTGGCCACCGACGACGCCCTGACCGAGCCGATGCTGAAGGCGCTGGGCATCGCGGCGACGCTGCGGCGCCTGCCGCTGACCGAGGTGGCGAAGCAGTTCACCGACAAGAAGATCGATGCGGTCGCGGTCACCGGCCTCGAGCCCTTCGCCCTGCCGCCGGGGCAGCCGGCCGTGACCTTCGGCCTGACGGTCGCCGAGATCGCCCGGGTGGCCGGCGCGATCCCGGGCGTGGCCGCCGCCGCGGTACCGCTGCCGCCCGCACCGCCGTCCGCCCCGGCTCCGGCCGCCGATCCGGCTGCCGCGACGGATCCCGCCGCGGTGCCGGCTCCGGCAGCCCTGCCGCCGCAGCCGCTGCCACCCAGCGCCGGAATGTGGACCTGGCTGGTCGCGACCGATGCGCTGCCGGAGGATGTAGCCCGCCGCGCCACCGAGATCGCGGTCGGCGAGGCGGCACCGCTGGCCGAGGCCGCCGGCTTCGAAGCCTCGCCGGCGCTCGACCCGCTGACCAACCGCGCCCTGCCCTTCCATCGCGGCGCCGCCGCGGCCTGGGCCGCGCAGGGCGTCACGGTGCCGGCGGACCAGGTGCGGTAGGATCGATCAACGGACCATAGATCGTCATCGCGAGGAGCGAAGCGACGTGGCGATCCAGCGACACCGGCCCCTTGGATGGCCACGCCCCTTCGGGGCTCGCCATGACGGTTCGGGACTATCCTGCTTTCAGCTGGCTCTCGACCAGGCCCGCCAGCAGCGAGGCGCCGACCGGCAGGATCTCGTCGTTGAAGTCGTAATGCGGGTTGTGGATCATCGCCCCCGAGGCGCCGCCGGCCTGGCCGAGGAACAGATAGGCGCCCGGCCGGGCGTTCAGCAGATAGGCGAAGTCCTCGCCGCCCAGCGACGGCTCGACGTCGCGCTGGACATTGCCCTCGCCGACCACCATCTCCGCCACCCGCGCCGCGGTCTCGGCCTGCTCGGCATGGTTCACCGTCGCCGGGTAGCCGTACTGGTAGTCGATCTCGATCGCGACGTCGAAGGCGGCGGCGATGCCGTCGACGATCCGCCGGATGCCGGCGACCATCATCTCCTGCACCTCGGGCCGGAAGGTCCGCACCGTACCGTTCAGATAGGCCTCGTCCGGGATCACGTTGTGGGTGCTGCCGGTGTGGATCTGGGTGATCGACAGCACCGCCGAATCCATCGGGTTGGTGTTGCGGCTGACCAGGGTCTGCAGCGCGCCGACCAGCTGGGCCGCGATCACCACCGGGTCCTTGGCGGTCTGCGGGATCGCGGCATGGCCGCCGACGCCGCGGATCATGATCTCGAACATGTCGGCCGCCGCCATCATCGGGCCGGGCCGCACCCCGACCGTGCCGGCCGGCAGCAGCGGCCAGTTGTGCAGGCCGTAGACCTCGTCGCAGGGGAAGCGGTCGAACAGCCCCTCCTTGATCATCACGTCGCCGCCGCCGCCGCCTTCCTCGGCCGGCTGGAAAATAAAGTGCACGGTGCCGTCGAAGTTCCGCGTCTCGGCCAAGTACTGCGCCGCGCCGAGCAGCATGGTGGTGTGGCCGTCATGGCCGCAGGCATGCATCCTGCCGGGCACGGTCGATTTGTGGGCGAAGTCGTTGACCTCGTCCATCGGCAGGCAATCCATGTCGGCGCGCAGGCCGATGGTGCGGCCGCTGTCGGTCCGCCCCTTGAGCACGCCGACGACCCCGGTCTTGGCCAGGCCGCGATGCACCTCGATGCCCCAGGAGGCCAGCTTCTCCGCCACGATGGCCGAGGTCCGCACCTCCTCGAAGCCGAGTTCGGGATGGGCGTGGAGGTCGCGCCGCCAGGCGGTCATCTCCTCCTTGCGGGCGGCGATCGAATTGATGACGGGCATCGGTCGGTCTCGTCTTGCGCTGGCTGGGATGGCGAAACTCCGATACTGGTCCGTCCGCGCCGCCGGGGCAACCCGGCGCGGCGGCGCAGGGGTCATTCGCGCGGCAACCGGCCGCTGCCCCGGGCGGTGGACGGGCGGCGCCGAGCGTGACAAGCTGCGGCCGTCTTCCGTAGCTGCGCCAGCCAGGAGCAGCCGATGAGCGACTTCACGACCAAGCCCCGCATCGACACCCGGCCGAAGACCCAGCGGCCGCGGCTGCACAAGGTCATCCTGCTGAACGACGACTACACGCCGCGCGAATTCGTGGTCGTGGTGCTGAAGGGCGAGTTCCGGATGAGCGAGGACCAGGCCTATCGGGTGATGATGACGGCGCATCGGCGCGGCGTCTGCGTCATCGCGGTCTATCCCAAGGAGATCGCCGAGACCAAGGCGACGCGGGCAACGGATGCCGCCCGCAAGCTGGGCTATCCGCTGCTGTTCACGACCGAGCCGGAAGAGACGTAGGACCGCTCAGCCGATCGGCGTGGTCGGGCCCAGCCGCGGCAGGGCGGCGTCGATCGCCGCGGCGGTCGGCATGCTTTCCTGCGCGCCGAGGGCGAGGCAGGCCAGGGCGGCGCCGGTCGAGGCCCGGCGCAGCGCCTGGTCGAGCGGCAGCCCGGCGTCGAGCCCGGCCGCCAGCACGCCGGTGAAGGTGTCGCCGGCGCCGGTGGTGTCGACCGGCTGGATCGGCAGCGCCGGCACGGCGAAACCGGCATTCCAATCGCCAAGATTGGGGCCAACCGCGATCGCGCCTTCACCGCCGAGGGTGACGACGCAGGTCAGGTTTATGCGGCCGCTCAGCGCCTGGGCTGCGGCCCGGGGGCTGGACGTGTCGAGGCCGAGCCCGCCGGCGATCGCCAGCGCCTCGTGCTCGTTCACCACCAGCAGGTCGAGGTCGCGCAGCGCCGCCTCGGGCACCGCAGCGGCCGGGGCGACGTTGAGGATGGCACGGCAGCCGCGGGCCCGGGCGCGCTGCAGCAGCGCCCAGTTCTGCTCCGGCGGCAGCTCCATCTGCAGGATCAGGAGGGTATCGGGTGTCAGGCGGTCATCGGGCACCTGGTCGGCGCGAACCGCGAGATTGGCGCCGCTGCCGACGGCGATGAAGTTCTCGGCCTTGGCATCGACGCAGATATAGGCGACGCCGGTCGGCCGGTCGCTGGTGGCGATCAGGCCGGTGTCGATGCCCTCCTTGGCCAGGGTCGCGCGCATCACCTGGCCGAAGCCGTCGTCGCCGACCGCGCCGGCCATCGCCACCCGTGCCCCGGCCCGCGCCGCCGCCACCGCCTGGTTCGACCCCTTGCCGCCGGGCTTGGTGACGTAGCCGTCGCACAGCACGGTCTCGCCCGGCCGCGGCAGCGCCGCCACCGCCATCACCAAATCCATGTTGATCGAGCCGAAATCCAGGATCACGCGGCGGTCCTCCCCGACAAAGCGGGCGATCCTGGCGCGGCGCGGGCCGGAACGCAACCGATGTGCACATGAGTTGCCCGCCAACCCTGGGCGCAGGCCGAAAAACCTGCAAAGCTCGGCTCCTTCCCAATTGCAGTGACCAACCGAGAGGGACGACCGTGACCGCCGAGCCGAAGGACATCCTGGCCGAGATCAAGGGCTACGAGGATGAGCTGATCGCCATCCGCCGCGATATCCACGCCCATCCGGAGACCGGCTTCGAGGAGGTGCGCACCGCGGCGCTGGTGGCGAAGACGCTGCGCGGCCTGGGCATCGAAACCCATGAGGGCATCGCCAAGACCGGCGTGGTCGGCACGCTGAAGGGCACCCGGCCCGGCAACCGGGCGGTGGCGCTGCGCGCCGACATGGACGCGCTGTTCATCGAGGAGAAGACCGGCCTGCCCTATGCCTCGACCGTGCCCGGCAAGATGCATGCCTGCGGCCATGACGGCCACACCGCCATGCTGCTGGGCGCCGCCCGCTATTTGTCGGAGAACCGGGACTTCGCCGGCACGGTGCACTTCATCTTCCAGCCGGCCGAGGAGGGCCAGGGCGGCGGCCGGCTGATGGTCGAGGAAGGGCTGTTCGACCGGTTCCCGGCCGATGCCGTCTACGGCATGCACAACAACCCCGGCCGCGCGGTCGGCGAGTTCGGCATCCGCCCCGGCCCGATGATGGCGGCGGCCGACACCTGGACCGTCACCTTCGGCGGCACCGGCGGCCATGGCGGCTCGGCCCCGCATCTGGCGACCGACCCGACCGTGGTGCTGGCGCATTTCATCCTGGCGGTGCAGGCCATCGTCGGCCGCAACATCCCGTCGGTCGAGCCGGCAGTGATCAGCGTCGGCCACGTCTCCGGCGGCGCGGCCGGATCGCCCAACATCATCCCGCCCGAGGTGGTGGTCAGCGGCACCGCCCGCAGCTATTCGCCCCAGGTGCGCGACACTATCGAACGCCGGCTGCGCGAGACCGCCGAAGGTCTGGCGGCGACCTATGGCTGCACCGCCGCGGTCCATTACGACCGCCGCTACCCGACTCTGGTCAACCATCCGGAGCAGACCGACATCGCCGCCGGCGTGGCGGGCAGGATCGTCGGCGACGATAAGGTCGCGACCCGCATCCCGCTGATCACCGGGGCCGAGGATTTCTCCTTCATGCTGGAGAAGCGGCCCGGCGCCTTCATCATGATCGGCAACGGCGTGAAGCCGGACGGCAGCTACCACTACGTCCACACGCCGCATTACGACTTCAACGACGAGATCCTGGCACTGGGCTCGACCTACTGGGTCACGCTGGTGGGGCAGGAGCTGGGGGTGGAGGGGTAGCTACGCCAGCACCGTCCCGTCCGGCGCCAGCCGGACGGTGAACGGGTCGGCGATCTCGCCGGCGATGCTGAGATGCGACACCCAGCCGCTGACCTCGATCGAGCCGTCGGGCAGGGTGCGGGCGGCGGCGGGGGCGACGGCGCCGTCCGGCGCGGGCGGCACCAGGTCGGCGCCGCTCTTCACCACCTCGCCGGCCAGCACGATCTCCTCGACCCAGCGCACGGCGATCGCCTCGCGCGTCGCCTCGTCCGCCGCGGCCCAGCCGGTGTCGGGCAGCAGCAGCGGAGCGAGATCGTCCGGCGTCACCGCCGGCTGCCAGACACCGTCGATGGCGACGCCGCGCCAGGACGGCACCGCATCCGGCGCGACATGGCCGATGAAGGTGACCCGGGCAAAGCTGTCGGGGCGGTAGAAATAGAGCGGGGCCAGGGCGGTGTCGTCATTGGCCGCGCGGGCCGAGCCGAGATAGGCGGCCAGGGCATCGTCATAGGGTGGCCGCTCCGTTGCCACGGCAAGGTCGGCCTGGCCCAGGCTCAGGAGAACCGACACGCCCCAATAGCGGAACTTCGCCATCTGCTTCCTCCGTCGGTGCCCCTTCGCACCCGGAGGTAAGCAGCAATTGCGGCGAAACAAGGGGCCGAAACAAGACCTTAACGTGTAGTATAGGCGCGTAAAAAAACCGTCACGGCCCGTTCGGCCATGCCCCGCAGCTCGGCCGCCTCCGGCGCCGGCTCGACCCCGAACAGGTAACGCTGCCGCCGGCCGCCCTGCAGCAGCCCGATCAGATCCTCCGCCGCGGCCGCGGCATCGTCGGGACGCAACGCGCCCGCCTCCATCCTGCTGCGCAGGAACGCCGCCAGCGTCGTGCGCACATGGCCGGGGCCGGCGTCATAGAAGATGCGGGCCAGATCGGGAAAGGCGGCGGCCTGGGCGATCATCAGCCGCTGCACGCCGAGGATCTCGGGATCGAAGATCCGGCGCAGCAGGTCCTCGCCGAAGGCGGCGAGCTCGGTCGCCAGGTCGCCCGTCGGGTCGAACACCCGCAGCGTCTGCTGCTTGTAGCGGTCGAACAGGGCATGGAACAGGCCCTCCTTGCTGCCGAAATGGCTGTACAGGGTCTGCTTGGCGACGCCGGCCTCCGCCGCCACCCGGTCCATGCTGGCGGCATAGCCCTCGGCCATGAACACCTTGACCCCGGCGTCGAGGATCGCCTCACGCTTCTTCCGGCCGCGCGGGGTCATCGCCATCCGCGCCGCCGCATCCTGCACCGTCATCGAACCAGCCCGTCCCTGCGACCCCACGCCTGGGGATCATGCCGCCGAAGCCGGCGGGCGCAAAGCCCGCCGGGGACACTCTTCGTCGCATGAACGGGCGGGTTTCCCCAGCGCCGAATGGCTACGCCCGTAGCGATGCGGTCAGGCGTCGCCCCGATAGGCCCGCTCGATGGCGGCGATGTCGATCTTGGTCATCTGCAGCATCGCCTGGAACGCCCGGACCGCCTTCACCGGGTCGGGGTCGTGAGTCCGCTCGAGCAGGATCTTCGGCGTGATCTGCCAGGACAGGCCGAACCGGTCTTGCAGCCAGCCGCACTGTTTGTGCTCGCCGCCGCCCTCGACCAGCCGGGCCCAGTATCGGTCGACCTCCTCCTGGGTTTCGCAGAGCACGACGAAGGAGACCGCCCAGGAGAACTTGAAATCCCCGCCGCCATTGATGGCGGTGAAGTCCTGGCCTTCGAGCTGGAAGCCGACGGTCAGGGCGGTGCCGTTCGGCCCCGACATGGTGTCACCGTTGCGCAGGACGGAAGTGATCCACGAATTGTCGAAGACCGAGACATAGAATTCGGCCGCTTCCTCGGCCTTGCCGTCGAGGAACCACAGGAACGGCATGATCTTCTGGGTGAACTGGGCCAAGGCGGCCTCCTCCATTGATGATGCCCCGAGGACGGACGGGCGAGGCGCGTCCCGACAGGGGCGGAGAACTTTTTTCGCCTCGTGCGGCGGATCGCCGCCGAAGCCGCCCCGGGCCTCACCTCTTGGCACGGTTCGACTATGGTGCCATTTCACGCGGCGGCAACAGATGCGCTACACTTTCCGCCCGGGTCCCGGCCCGAGGCACGGCGAGACGGTGGAATGGATTACGAGAACATCTTCCGGACGGCGATCGACACCCTGAAGGCCGAGGGCCGCTACCGCATCTTCGCCGAGCTCGAACGCCACGCCGGTGCCTTCCCGCGCGCCGCCCATCACGGCCTCGACGGTGCGCCGGACGTCACCGTCTGGTGCTCGAACGACTATCTCGGCATGGGCCAGCACCCGGCGGTGCTGGCGGCGATGCACGAGGCGCTGGACCGCTGCGGTGCCGGCGCCGGCGGCACCCGCAACATCTCCGGCACCCATATCTACCACCGGGCGCTGGAGGCCGAGCTGGCCGACCTGCATGGCAAGGAGGCGGCGCTTCTCTTCACCTCCGGCTTCGTCTCCAACGATGCTTCCCTGTCGACCCTGGCGAAGCTGATCCCCGGCTGCGTCGTGTTCTCCGACGCGCTGAACCACGCCTCGATGATCGCCGGCATCCGCCATTCCGGCTGCGAGAAGCGGATCTTCCGCCACAACGACCCGGCCGATCTGGACCGGCTGATGTCGGAATTCCCGGCGAACCGGCCGAAGCTGGTGGCATTCGAGAGCGTCTATTCGATGGATGGCGACATCTCGCCGATCGCCGAGATCTGCGACGTCGCCGACCGCCATGGTGCCATGACCTATCTCGACGAGGTCCATGCCGTCGGCATGTACGGGCCGCGCGGCGGCGGCATCGCCGAGCGCGACGGGCTGACCCGCCGGCTGACCGTGATCGAGGGCACGCTGGGCAAGGCCTTCGGCGTGATGGGCGGCTATGTCGCCGGCTCGTCCATGCTGGTCGACGCGCTGCGCAGCCACGCCCCCGGCTTCATCTTCACCACCTCGCTGCCGCCGGTGGTGGCGGCCGGGGCGCTGGCCGCGATCCGCCACCTCAAGGCCAGCAACGCCGAGCGCGAACGGCACCAGGAGCGGGCGGCGACGCTCAAGCGTCTTTTGCGCGCCGCCGGCCTGCCGGTGATGCCGTCGGCCAGCCACATCGTGCCGGTCTTCGTCGGCGACGCCCGGCTGTGCAAGGCGGCCAGCGACCTGCTGCTGGACCGGCATCGGATCTACGTCCAGCCGATCAACTTCCCGACCGTGCCGCGCGGCGCGGAACGGCTGCGCATCACCCCGACGCCGCTGCATGACGACCTGCAGATGGCGCGGCTGGTCGAGGCGCTGCGCGATGTCTGGTCGACGCTCTCGATCCCCGTCGCCGCCGCGGCAGCCTGACCTGCCGCGCAAGCCGCCCTCGCCGCCCCCGGCGCGGGACCGGCCGCGGGTGAAGACGCCGGCGCCGCCTCGCGGAAAGCCTCCGTCAAAGTCGCCGAAGCGCTGAGGAATCCTCAGCGCCGGGTGAAGCCGTCGGGGCTCCAGCGCTCGCTGCCGACGGTGTGGTGGGCGGTGAACAGGCCGTCGGGGTCATATTTGTCCTTCACCGCCAGCAGCCGGGCGTGGTTCGGCCCCCAGAAGGCCTGCTGCCAGTCCGCCTCGAAATAGTCGCTCTCCGCGCTATAGCAGCCGATCGACGGCAGGATCGCCCGCAGCGCGCCCATCGCCCGGCCGACCGTGGCGGCGTCGCGGCGCGCGGCGGCGAGGTCCGGCTCATGGCCCGGGATGCCGGGATAGGCCGGCGGCCCCTCGGCCGCGCTGATCGCCAACGCGAAGGCGTCGAGCACGGCCGGGTTCATCGCCGTGTCGCGGGCGGCGGCCAGGGCCCCGGCCGGGGCGCCGGCCAGGCCCTTGTTGAGATGCAGCGACACCGACCAGTGCCGCGAGGCGGCGAACAGCGCCTCTGCCAGCCCGTCCTGCCGGTCCGGCTGCAGCAGCGCCGCGGGCAGCCAGGCGGACTGGTAGGCGTGCAGCACCTGCGCCGCCTCCTCCCGGTTGCCCGCCCAGAAGATGTTCGACGCCGGCGCGCCGGGGCGGTCGTCGGCCAGCACCAGGCCGGGGATCGACTTGAGGAACTCCGGGTCCCAGAAGCGCCGGGCCGGCGCCGCAAGAACCTGCAGTGGCGACACGACGCGGAACTCCTGTGGCGACGCGGCCAGCGAGTCGAGGAACGGGCGCCACATCGCCTCCGCCCCGGCCTGGTCGAGCCCCTGAAACACCATGGCGATGTCGAGTGTGTTGTTGGGCCGGAAGCGGAGCTGCTCGCCCCAGCGCGGGTCGACCAGCGCCTCGCCGCAGAAGCGGAGGGTGAGGCCGATCAGCCGGCGGAAGGCGGTATCCGACGTGGCCTGGACCGTCGCGAAGGCGCCGCCGAAGACCTCCGGTAGCGCGTGGGTCCGCAGGGTCAGCCGGGTGACCACGCCGAAGCCGGCGCCGCCGGCCTTCAGCGCCCAGAACAGGTCCGGATGGGTGCAGGCATTGGCGATCCGGCCGCGCCGTCGGCGGTGACGACCTCGGCCTCCAGCAGGCTCGCCGCCGCCAGGCCATAGGCCTTGGAGAAGCTGCCGAAGCCGCCGGCCTGGACCAGCCCGGCGACGCCGACGGTCAGGCAGCCGCCGCCCTGGACGTAGCGGCCGACGCGGGTGGTGACGGCGTCATAGACCTGGCCCCAGATCGCCCCGGCCCCGACCGAGACGGCCGGCACCGGTGCCTCGGCGCAGCCGGCGGGGACGAAGTCGTCATGAACCTCGATGGCGTTCATCGCCCGGGTCCAGACCAGCAGCGAATCGGCGGCGTTGGACGCGCCCTTGTAGCTGTGGCCGCCGCCCTTCACCACCAGCCGCAGCCGGTGCTCGTGGGCGAAATCGACCGCGGCGGCGACGTCGCCCGCCGTCTGCGCGGCGACGGCATAGGCGCTGGGCCGCAAGGTCCAGGCGTCGACCCAGCCCAGCGTCTGGGTCAGGCCGGGCTCGTCGCCGAGGTAATAGGGATTCCTGAGCGACTCGAACAGCCGGACGCAGCCGGCCGGCGCCTCCCGGCAGGCCTCGAGCGGCGAGCGCACCGCCAGCAGGCGACCGCCGGCGGCACGGTTCAGCCGCTCCCAGGCGGCGGCGTCGGGCCAGCCTGGCTCGCCAGGCCGGACGCGGTTGCCGGGCGGATCCGCCGCCAGGCCGGCGCCCGGCAACCGTGCCGCGAAGAGCCCGCAGATCGCCGCGATCGCCGCGCGCAGCCAGTGTCGCCGGATCATCAGCCCCCTCCCCCACAGGACGGACCCGCCCGACGGTATGGCCGGGAGGCTTCGGCCGCAAGGGCAGGCTAGCGGGAGCGGCGCTCGTGTTGACTGACCTGGGCGCCGTCCTCCGGCCGCAGATACAGGAAGCCCGGGATCGACAGCAGCGGGATCGCCGCCATCAGCAGGAACGCCTCGTGGAAGCGCTCCGGCGTCAGCACATGGCTCTCGAAGCTGATGAGGCCGAGCAGCATCGCGCCCATCGAGACGCCGAGGCTGACGCTGAGCTGCTGCAGCACGCCGCCCAGGCTGGTGGCGCGGCTGAGCCGTTC
The DNA here is from genome assembly GCF_038440215.1 of Inquilinus sp. OTU3971. Lineage (NCBI taxonomy): Bacteria > Pseudomonadati > Pseudomonadota > Alphaproteobacteria > Rhodospirillales > Rhodospirillaceae > Inquilinus > Inquilinus sp. OTU3971. The sequence continues at coordinate 20,407 of NZ_JASATH010000008.1, forward strand.
GGCCGGCATGTCGGCATAGGACAGGGTGCTGACGGCCATGTCCGGGATGGCGGTAATGATGATGGTGGAGTCGAGCTGCTCCATCAGGAAGGCGACGGCGATGATCATCGCGATGACCACGCGCAGCCGCGGATCCCGCTCCGTCACGGATTGGGGCTGGTCGGGGACTCTGTCCGGTGCCGTCATATGTCGGGTTTAACCCGCCACCGGCCGCTTGCACCTCGCCTCCGAGCGCCACTGGGTTGCGGCCGTGGCATGCGCGCCTATCTCGCGATGCCCCGCTCCCGAGTGGCTGGCTCAGGAATCGCCCCAGTCCCTCTCCTTCTGCTCGTAGTGCTCCCGGCCTTCGGCCATGAAGCCCGGCGGGAAGGACGCGATGGCCTGCGCCACCCCAGCCAGAGAACGAGCCACCACCGGCCGGATGATCAGGCTGTCGCCGCGGCGCTCGATCTCTACATCCTGCGCCGCATCGGCGAAGGCCAGCTCTTTGGGAATGCGCACGGCCAGGGAGTTGCCGCTTCTGAACAGCCGGGTCAGCATCTCCGGGCCTCCATTCGCATACTGTATTCGACACTGGTGGACAACGGCACCGCCTGCCATGCGGAGCTCAGAACGTCGACGCGCCCAGCCGGGCCTCGTAATGCGCCTTCTGGCGGCGGGTGGCGACCACGGTGTTGCGCATCAAGACCGCCACCGTCACCGGCCCGACGCCGCCCGGCACCGGGGTGATCCAACCGGCCACCGGGGCGACGCTGTCATAGTCGACATCGCCGACCACCCGGCTCTTGCCGTCGTCGTCCAGCACCTCGTTGATGCCGATGTCGATCACCGCGGCGCCCGGCTTGATCATGTCGCCGGTGACCAGCTTCGGCTTGCCGACGGCAACGAACACCGCATCGGCCCGGCGCGAATGCATGGAGACGGAGCGGGTCATGTGGTGGCAGACCGTGACCGTCGCGCCTTCCGACATCAGCAGGAAGGCGATCGGCTTGCCGACGATCTCGGAATGGCCGATCACCACCGCCTCCAGCCCTTCCAGCTGCAGGCCGGTGCGCTTCAGCATCTCGACCGCCGCCAGTGCGGTGCAGGGCGCCAGCTCCAGCTCGTTGTAGACGATGTTGCCGATCGAGGCCGGGTTCATGCCCTCGACATCCTTCAGCGGATGGATCGCCGTCTGCATCGCCTTGATCGAGATGTGCTTCGGCACCGGGCGCTGCAGGATGATGCCGCTGACCTGCGGGTCGGCGTTCAGCGCGGCGATGGCGGCGCGCAGCTCCTCCTGCGTGATCCGCTCCGGCAGGCGCCTGGTCTCGAAGGCGATGCCGACGCTTTCCGCCGTGCGCCGCTGGTTGCGGACATAGACGTCGACCGCGCTCTCGTCGCCGACCGTGATCGACATCAGCTTCGGCGGCCAATGCGCCTCGCCCAGCGCCTGCACCTCCGCCGCCACCTCGGCCAGGATGGCATCCGCCACCGCCCGCCCGGTCAGGTCCCGCTCGCCCATCGCCCGCTCCGCCGCCAGATCCGCGATGCGCGGCTTGTGGCCCGCTGGGGCGGCAGCGTCAACCCATGGTCGCGGATGGCACCTTTGTGCCGCTATTTGGCCTGGTGGGCGAAGCCGCGCAGCAGGTGCTTCTGGATATAGCCCGCGACCAGCAGCACCGGCAGCGAGGACAGGAGGCCGATCGCCATCAGCCGGCCCCACAGCGTCTCGTCCTCGGTGATGAAGGTGGCGACGTAGAGCGGCAGGGTGAAGCGGCTGGGGCGCTGCAGGTACAAGAGCGCGAACAGGAACTCGTTCCAGCACAGGATCAGGGCGAAGATCAGCGTCGCCACCAGCCCGGGCAGGGCCAGGGGCAGCACGATGTGCCACAGGCGGCGGCCCAGCCCGGCGCCGTCGATCGCCGCCGCGGCCTCGATCTCGACCGGCACCTCGCGCACGAAGCCGAGCAGCATCCACAGGCAGAACGGCAGGGTGTACAGCTGGTAGACCAGCACCAGCCCGGACAGGCTGCCGAGCAGGCCGAGATCGAGCAGCAGGGCGTGCAGCGGCAGCGCCACCACGATCGGCGGCATCAGCTTGACCACCAGCACCAGCAGCAGGAACAGCACGTCCAGCCGCTTGGGGAAGCGGAACCGGGCCAGGGCGTAGGCCGCCAGGAAACCTGCGAACAGCGACAGGAGGGTGGCGCCGAAGGCGACGATGGCGGTGTTCTTCAGCCGCACCAGGAAGCCGTCGTCGAGCACGGCCCGGATGTTATCGAGCGTCGGGGCGGTGGGCAGGAAACCGCGGCCGGCGCGGGCCGGGTCCTCGAAGGCGGCGCCGATCATCCACACCACCGGCAGGGCGAAGACCGGCACGAACAGGGCGATGCCGAGATAGGGCAGGATGCGGCGGATCACTTGGTCGACCCCCGCATCGCCTGGGCGGCATAGACGGCGCACAGGGCGCAGGCGATCGCCATCATCACCACCGAGGCGGCGGCGGCGAGGCCGACATCGAAGAACTTGAAGCCCTTCTGGTAGACGTACATCGACATCGTCTCGGTGGCGTTGCCGGGCCCGCCGCCGGTCAGGGCATAGACCTTGTCGAACAGCTTGAAGGTGTCGATCAGGCGCAGCAGCAGGGCCAGGAAGATCTGGCCGCGCACCAGCGGCAGCACGATCCGGGTCAGCAGCACCCAGGGGCGGGCGCCGTCGGTCCGCGCCGCCTCCACGATCTCGGGCGGGATCGACTGCAGCCCGGCCAGGACGATCAGCGTCGTCATCGGCGTCCACTGCCAGGTGTCGACCAGCATCACCGACCACAGCGCCAGGCCGGGATCGGACAGCCAGGCCACCGGCGGCAGGCCGAGCCAGCCGAGCGCGCCGTTCAGCACCCCGACATCGTAATGGAACCAGGACCGCCAGATCGCCGAGCAGACCAGGGTCGACAGCATCATCGGGTAGACCACGACCGACAGCACCGCGCCGCGGCCGCGGAACTCGCGGTTCAGCAGCAGGGCCAGGGCGGTGCCGAGCCCGACCTGGACCAGCGAGGCCACGACCGCGAACCGGACCGTGTTGCCGATGTCGACCCGGAAGAACCAGTCGCCGAACAAAGTGGCGTAGTTGGCGAGGCCGACCCAGCGCGAGGTGTCGGCCGCGAAGTCGATCGCCTGGAAGGAATAGATCGCGACCTGGACCACGGGCGCGAGCGCGAACACGATCAGCAGCAGCGCGGCGGGAAGCAGAAGCAGGATGAGCTGCCGGCGGTCGGTGAAGAGCATGGATGCTGTTTAAACCCTCTTTGCCGTCATCCCCGCGAAAGCGGGGATCTCCTCGCGACCTCAAAGAGATCCCGTGCGCGCTGCAGCACGATGTGCCGCAGCGCGCACGGGATGACGACCTAAAATGCGGCAGAGTTTTACTTCGCCAGCGCCTTGTCGATGTCGGCCGAGGCCTTCGTCAGCGCCTCCTCCGGCGCCATCTGGCCGACCAAAGCCAGCTGCAGGTAATCGCCGAGGATCGATTCGACCTGCGGCCACTGCTTGATCCGCGGCCGCGACACGCCGGCCTCGAGCGCCTTCAGCTGGTCCGGGTACCAGCGGTACTTGGCGACCAGGTCCTTGTCGGCATAGAGCGCGGTCAGCGTCGGCGGCAGGCCGAAGCGCAGTGCCAGCTCCTTCTGCATGTCGGCGCCGTTCAGGAAGGCCAGGAACTTCTGCGCCCCCTCGGCATTCGGCGCGCCTGACGGCACCGCCACCTGCCAGATGCCCAGCATCGGCGCCGGACCCTTGGTCTCGCCCGGGGCCGGGCCGATCGCGACCTTGCCGACCACCTTGGACTTGGCGGCGTCGTCCAGCGACGGCACCCAGGCCGGCCAGACCTCGATCGCCATCGCGGCGCGGCCCTGCTGCAGCGCGTCGCGCACCTCGGTGGCGTTGTAGGTCTCGACCCCGGTCGGGGCGAAAGCCTTCAGCGCCAGGAACTGCTGCAGCGCCTTGACCCCGACGGACGACGCCAGCGCCGCCTTGCCCGAGCCGTCGATGATCTCGCCGCCATGGGCCCAGAAGATCGGCAGGAAGCCGGTGACGATCGGGTTGCCCTTGGTGCCGCGGAACACCACGCCGGCGACATTCGGGTCCTTGGCCTTCAGCGCCTCGGCCGCCTTGACCACGTCGCTCCAGCTCTTCGGCGCGGCTAGGCCGGCGGCCTGGAACAGGTCGGTGCGATAGGCGAACATCTCGACATTGCCGGCGAAGGGCAGCGCCACCACCTGCCCGTCCTTGCCCTTGGACAGGGCGGTCAGGCTGGGGATCACGCCCGACAGGTCGGCGGTCACCGGCTTCAGCCAGCCATTGGCGGTGAATTCCGGCATCCAGGTGTCGTCGGCGACGATCACGTCATAGGCGTCGGCGCCGCCGCGCAGCGACACCACCAGCTTCTCGTACAGGCTGCCATAGGGCAGCTTCAACAGCTCGACCTCGGTGTCCGGCGACACCTTCTTATAAGCGTCGATGGCATAGGCCAGGGCGTCGCCATAGACGCCGTCGCGGCCGGCGATCACCAGCTCGTCCGCCTGCGCGGCTCCGGCCAGCAGCAGTGCCGCCAGCCCGACCGCGCCGGCGAGGCCGGCCGTTTTGCGATGCGCCGTGCGGAGCACGGCACGGCCGATCAACTTCGTCGTCATCTCCAATCCCTCCCAGTCCGCAGGATGGTCGGCGGCGCCCAGTTCATGAACACGTGTTCATACGCCTTCAATTCCGATCGTCGGCCGCACCGCTCTCCGGCGGCGGTTCTATCATGGTCCCGGACACCGCACGCTTTCAAGGAAATGAATGTTTCGTGACGGTCCGGTGACATTCCTCCGGGCCTGCGGATTTCAACTTTACGGCACCTCGCCTTCGTGAACACGTGTGCGCTATCCTGGACTCTTCGGCATGGGAGCGCCGGTTGGGACGACGACGGCAGAACAGCGGGATGCGGCCGGTGACGGCCCAGGCGGTGGCGGAGCGGGCCGGGGTGTCGCGCGCCACGGTCTCGCGCATCATGTCCGGCCAGGCCCGGGTGGCGGCCGAGACCCGCGAGCGGGTGCTGGAGGCGGCCTCGGCGCTCGGCTACCAGGTCAACATGCTGGGCCGCGGCATGAACCGCCAGCGCTCCGACCTGGTGGGCATCGTCGTGCGCGGCGCCACCGACCCCTACCGCGCGGCCCTGTTCGAGGCGCTGTTGCGCGAGATCGACGGCCGCGGCCTGCAGTCGCTGGTCAGCGAGGTCGGCGACGAGGCGGCGCTGGACCGCACCATCGCCCGTTTCCTGCAGTACCGGGTCAGCGGCGTGCTGGTGACCTCCGGCGCGCCGCCGATCGCCCTGGCCGAGCAATGCGCCCGGCTGGGCATCCCGGTGGTGGCGCTGAACCGCGCCGTGTCGATCCCCGGGGTCGACGCCGTGCTGTCGGACAACGAGACCGGCGGCCGGTTGGCGGCGGAGGCGCTGCTGGCCGCCGGCTGCCGGCATCTCGGATTCCTCGGGGTCGAGGGCGGCACCTATAGCGGGCTGGCCCGCAGCGCCGCCTTCGTCGCCGCGCTGGCGCCGGCCCTGGCTGCCGGCCGCGCCACCTTCCGCCCGATCGTCGCCGCCGGACCCGACCACGACGCCGGCGCCGCGGCCGCCGCCCGGGCCTGGGACGCGCCGCTGGACGGACTGTTCTGCGCCAGCGACGTGCTGGCCTGCGGCTTCCTGGACGGGGCAAAGGCCGCCGGCCGCGCCGCCCCGCGCGATGTCTCGATCATCGGCTTCGACGACGTGACGCCGGCCGGCTTGGCCCCCTATCGGCTGACCACGATCCGCCAGGATGCCAGCCGCATCGCCGCCCGCGCCGTGGCGCTGATGTTGGAGCGGGCCGAGGACCCCACCCGGCCGGCCGTGGTGGAGACGGTGCCGGTCACCCTGGTGCGGCGGGCCACGGTCGCCGGCTAGGCCAGATCCTTGGTCATGAACACCCGGCTGGTGCCCGGCGGGTCGCAGGGAATGTCGCCGAACACCCGCCAGCCGTGGCGGCGGTAGAAGTCCGGCGCCTGGAAGCTGATGGTGAGGAGCACGGCGGAGCGGCAGCCACGCCGCCGCCCCTCCTCCTCCATCAGCCGCAGGATCCGGCTGCCCAGCCCCGAGCCGCGCAGCGCCTTCGGCAGCCAGAACAGCTCGATGAACAGCAGCCCCAGCGATGTCCGTCCCTTGGCACCGCCGAGGATCTCACCGGTCGCGGGATCCTTGACCGTCACGGCGAGCGGCCGCCGGTCGCTGTAGCCGATGACCTCGTCGTTATAGGCGTTCAGACCGTCATCGATGATGGCTTCGAGCCGGTCGTCGACGACATCGGTCAGCACGATCTCCGGATCAGGCATGGCCGCCTCCAGCTCCATCGATACCTACGACACCCGACGCTGCACGCCGTCGATCGGCGACAGGTGCGAGATCAGCCGCTTGCCGGTCCAGTACAGCAGCCGGACCAGCGGCGGCTCGATGCCGACCGTCAGCTCCGCTCCCTGCTCGAGGTTGAACCCGACCGCATGCGACGGGCTGGGCCCGATCGAGGCCGGGATGCCGGCGAAGGTGGTGTCGACCGCGCGGTGGACATGGCCGCACAGCACATGCGCCACCTGGCGGTGCCGGACCAGCACCCGGGCCAGGCCGTCGCCATTGCCGCAGCGCCAGCCGTCCATGCGGGTCAGTCCGGTCTCGAAGGGCGGATGATGCATGAACACCAGCGCCGGCTGCTGCGGCGCCTCCGACAGCCGGGCGTCGAGCCATTCGAGGCGCTCGTCGCACAGCAGCCCCTCGATCCGGCCCGGGATGGTGGTGTCGAGGCCGATCAGGCGCAGGCCCCCGGTCTCGCCGGCGATATTCAGGAACGGGCCGTCGGCGCCGATCCCGGCATGGCCGGCGAAGGCCTCGCGCATCGCCTCGCGCGAATCATGGTTGCCGGGGATCGCCAGCATCGGCAGGCCCAGCGGCGCCAGCGCCTTCTGGAACAGCCGGTACGATTCGACATCGCCACGATCGACCAGGTCGCCGGTGACCAGCAGCAGGTCCGGCCGCGGCGACAGCGCGGCGAGATGCTCGGCGCAGCGGCGCAGCGCGCCGAGCGCGTCGATCCCCGTCTCGACCGCGACGTCCGGCGTGGTCACATGGGTGTCGGTGATCTGGGCGATCAGCATGAACGTCCGGTACCTCGGCGCCGCGGGAGACGGGATCGGCACGGTCGCGCGAGGGCCGTGCCGACTGATCTTGGTCCCAGACCGTTACAACGACGGCGAGGCCCAGCGCCAGCGCCGGAATGGGAATACGGCTATTGCGCGCCGAGTGCGACCGGCAGGCTGAGCGTCTCCTTGCCCCGGACCACGGTCAGCATCACCGAGGTCTGCGGCCGCATCAGGCCGACGGCGTTGCGCAGCGCGGTGGCGCCGTCGATCGGGTGCCCGTCCAGCCCCGTCACCACGTCGCCGACCTTGAGGCCGGCCGAGGCGGCCACGGTGCCGGGGACGATGCCGGTGATCAGCGCGCCGCGGTTGACGGAGATGCCGCGCGACGCAGCCTTGGCCGCGGTCAGGTCCTCGATTGCGACGCCGAGCCGGGCCCGCGACACCGAGCCGAACTGCTCGATCTGGTCGATCGAGTTCTTGACCATGTGCATCGGGATGGCGAAGCCGATGCCGGCATTGGCGCCGGACGGGCTGAGGATGGCGGTGTTGATGCCGACCAGGCGGCCGTTGAGGTCGATCAGCGCCCCGCCGGAGCTGCCGGGGTTGATCGCCGCGTCGGTCTGGATGAAGTCCTCATAGCCCTCGATGCCCAGGCCGCTGCGGCCGGTGGCGCTGACGATGCCAAGCGAGGCGGTCTGGCCCAGGCCGAACGGGTTGCCGATCGCGACCACGAAGTCGCCGACCTTGGGCATGTCGGTGTCGTCCACCGGCAGCTCGGTCTTCAGCCCTCTGGCCGGGATGCGCAGCACCGCGATGTCGATGTCGGCCGCCGAGCCCACGACCTGGGCCGTCACCTCGTTGCCGTCGCCCAGGGTGACGCCGATCTCGGTGGCGTTCTCGACCACATGGGCGCTGGTGACGACCAGGCCCTTGGCGGCGTCGACGATGACGCCGGAGCCGACGCTGCGGAACGCCTTCTCCTTCTCGCCGCCGAAGTAGCGCCGGATGTCGGGATCGCGCAGCATCTCGGCGCTGGGCCGGACGGTGCCGCGGACCTGGACGTTCACCACCGCCGGCATCGCCTCGGTCAGCAGCGGGTTGAGGCTGGTCGGCAGGGCGCCGCCGGCGGAGCCGGCCGAACCCCCCGAATTGCAGGCGGCCAGCGCCAGCATCGCAGGCACGACCAACAGCGTCAGGATGCGGCGCATCAATGTCTCCTTCCGATCCGCTGGAAGATGTGCGCCGGTTTGCGCCAAGCGTCCAGGATTGGGTTGATTCCCGACCACCGAACCCGCGAGGGCGGCGAAAGTTCACGGGCGGCTGGCCAAGGTGGCGGCAAGAACGGCCCGGGAGCAAGGGTTTTGCGATCGGTGCGTCGCTGCCCCTCCCATCTCGCCGCCGGCCGGGCTATAGTCGGACATGACGACTGTGTGACATCGGCGTCGGCGACAGGCGTCGGGCTGCGACCCGCTCAGATCCGGAGGGACTTCATGACCGCGAGCGAACACGCCGACAGCGCGGATATCGAGGCTTTGGCGAAATTTTTGTCCGAATCCGGCTCGTCCGCCGTGGCGCCCTTCGCCCTGGTGCGCCGGGGCAAGGTGATGTGCTTCTTCGACAACCCGTCGACGGCGACCGAGAGCGGCATCCAGGCCTATGCCGACCGCGCCTTCACGGTGATCGACATCCGCGCCCAGAGGGTCGTCCGCCGGCGGTGAGGGGCCGGCCGTCATCGACACCGATCATCCGTCCGGTCGGAACGGCTCGCGGATCGCTTCTCTCGGCATATCCGGCAGGTCGACGCCGCCAAACGGCGCAAAGCGCTGCCGGATCGCATCCGCCAGATTTCCAGCGCCGTCGGGTTCCCGCGATAGCGCAGACCGAAGGATGTCCAGCGCTTCCTCTTCGATCGAACGGACGTTGCGGGCAGCACGCCGACGCAGGCGGGCCAGCAGGTGGGCGTCGGTGGCAATAGTCGCGAAGGCCGGCTCCAACGATCGATGATGCGCCGCGATTCTCCCGCGGGAGAGATCTCTTCGCAACTGCATGTCTTGGGCCGGCTTTACTTTCCATCCCCCCGCAAGGGGAGGGGGAGGATGGAAGGCAGAGATCGGCTCAAATGGCGAGGTCTGAAAAGTCGGGTGCCCTGCCCTCAGCCCCGGTCCTCGATCGCCCTTTGCCGCAGCAGGTGGTCGGCCAGGACGCAGGCCATCATCGCCTCACCCACCGGCACGGCGCGGATGCCGACGCAGGGGTCGTGCCGGCCCTTGGTCAGGATCTCGGTGTTGTGGCCCTCGATGTCGACCGTGCGCCGCGGCGTCAGGATCGAGCTGGTCGGCTTGACCGCGAAACGCACCACCACCGGCTGGCCGGTCGAGATGCCGCCGAGGATGCCGCCGGCGTTGTTGGCGGTGAAGCGCACGGCGCCATCATTGCCCATCAACATCTCGTCGGCGTTCTCCTCGCCGGACAGGGACGCGGCGCCGAAGCCGGCGCCGATCTCGACCCCCTTCACCGCGTTGATCGTCATCATCGCCCGGGCCAGGTCGCTGTCGAGCTTGTCGTAGATCGGCTCGCCCCAGCCGGGCGGTACGCCCTCCGCCACCACCTCGACCACGGCACCGGTGGAGGACCCGGCCTTGCGCACGCCGTCGAGATAGTCGGTCCAGCGCGACGCGGTCTCGGCGTCGGGGCAGAAGAACGGGTTGCGGTCGACCTCGTCCCAGTCCCAGCGGTCGCGATCGATCTTGTGCGGGCCGATCTGCACCAGCGCGCCGCGCACGGTCACGCCGGTCAGGATCTTTCGGGCGACGGCGCCGGCGGCGACCCGGCAGGCGGTCTCGCGCGCGCTCGACCGGCCGCCCCCGCGCGGGTCGCGGATGCCGTATTTCTTCCAGTAGGTGTAGTCGGCATGGCCCGGCCGGAACTTGGCCGCGATGTCGGAATAATCCTTGCTGCGCTGGTCGGTGTTCTCGATCAAGAGCGAGATCGGCGTGCCCGTCGTCTGGCCCTCATAGACGCCGGACAGGATCTTCACCTCGTCGGCCTCGCGCCGCTGGGTGACGAAGCGCGACTGGCCGGGCTTGCGCTTGTCCATCCAGGGCTGGATGTCGGCCTCGCTCAGCGGGATCCGCGGCGGCGTGCCGTCGACCACGACGCCGATCGCCGGCCCGTGGCTTTCGCCCCAGGTGGTGAAGCGGAACAGGGTTCCGAAGCTGTTGCCGGCCATATCCGAATCCGCCCGGGCCTCAGCCCTCTTGCGCCATGCGATCGAGGGCGTCGCCCTCGAGCCGATAATAGATCTTCTGCGCCAGCCGCGCCGCGCCGATCCGGTCGTAGAGGCGCTGCGCTCCCTCGTTCCAGGTCTCGGTGGTCCAGTCGAGGCGGGTGCAGCCGCGGTCCTGCGCCAGCCGCGCCAGGAAGCGCAGCAGCGCCTCGCCGGCGCCGAGCCCGCGCGCCCCGTCGCAGACATACAGGTCTTTCAGCTGCAGATGCCCGGTCAGGGCCCGCCCCGGGAACAGCATGCCGAAGCTGGCGGCACCGACCGCCCGGCCGTCGATCTCGGCCAGGGCGATCTCGGTCGGATGCTCGCCATAGACGTAGCGTTCGACCCGCTCGGCCGCGACCGTGTCGGGGTCGAGCACCCGGCCTTCGGCATAGTGCCGGTCGAGGTCCTGGAACACCGCCGTCACGGCCGCACGATCGGCATCCGTGGCCAGCCGGACCGTGACGGCCGCGCTCATGACTTCGGCGCCAGGCCCTGCAGCAGCTCGGCGGTCGCCGCGGCGGCGTCGACCGAGACCATGCCGACGGTGTGGTAGCCGCTGTCGACGTGGTGGACCTCGCCGGTCACGCCGGAGCCGAGCTCGGAGATCAGGTACAGCCCCGCGCCGCCGACCTGCTCGATGGTGACGTTGCGCTTCAGCGGCGCGTTCAACTCGTTCCACTTCAGGATGTAGCGGAAATCGCCGATGCCGCTGGCGGCCAGGGTCTTGATCGGGCCGGCCGAGATGGCGTTGACCCGGATGCCGCGGCCGCCGAGATCGACCGCGAGGTAGCGCACGCTGGCCTCCAGCGCCGCCTTGGCCACGCCCATCACGTTGTAGTGCGGCATCACCCGCTCCGCCCCGTAATAGGTCAGGGTCAGCAGGCAGCCGCCGTCGCGCATCAGCGGCACCGCCCGCTGCGCCACGGCGGTGAAGCTGTAGCAGGAGATGTCCATGGTGCGCAGGAAGTTGTCCCGCGTCGTGTTCAGGTACAGGCCGTCGAGCTCATTCTTGTCGGAGAAGGCGATGCCGTGCACCAGGAAGTCGAGCCGGCCCCAGTCGCGCTCCAGCGTCTGGAACACCGCGTCGATGCTGGCCTGGTCGGTGACGTCGCAGGGCAGCACATGGGTCGAGCCGACGCTTTCGGCGAGCGGCTTGACACGCTTGTGCAGCGCGTCACCCTGGTAGGTGAAGGCGAGCTCCGCACCATGCGCCGCACAGGCCGACGCGATCCCCCAGGCGATCGACCGGTCATTGGCGACGCCCATGATCAAGCCGCGCTTGCCTTGAAGGAGCGGAGAGGGAACCGTCATTGCAGAGCCTCAGTTGGGGTCAGGAAGCCCGAACGGGGCGCGCCGCGGGTCCTTGGATTAAAGTGCGGGGATCGTACACGAACGCCCTGTCGGGTCAAATGTGGGCTGATGAATGGCATCGGGACCGGGTGATCGGCAAGAGCAGAGCCGGAGTATCGGCCGGAAAGCCCGTCACTGGGCGCGGGCGATCTACACCTTCGCGCGCTACGCCGTGCTGCGCTTCTGGAACGACCGTGGGGCGCAGGCCGCCTCGGCCCTGACCTATTCCTCGCTGCTGGCGCTGGTGCCGATCGCCACCATCGCCTTCTCGATCCTTTCCGCCTTCCCCGCCTTCGGCCTGATCAAGGGCGCGGCCCAGGCCTGGCTGGTCGAGATGCTGGTGCCCGAGGTCGGGCACACCGTGCTGAACTACCTGGAGGGCTTCAGCCAGAACACCGGCCGGCTGACCGCCTTCTCGATCGTCGGCCTGGTGGTCAGCTCGGTGCTGCTGCTGGCCACCATCGAGGACGCCTTCAACGGCATCTGGCGGGTGAAGGAGCAGCGGGCCTGGGCGGTGCGGATCGTCACCTTCTGGGCGATCCTGACCCTGACCCCGATCCTGGTGGTCGCCAGCTTTTCCTTCACCATCAGCTTCTTCGGCAGCCATAGCGGCGGCGTCGCCCAGCAGCTGTGGGCGCCGTTCATCGGCTTCGTGCCGCTGATGCTGCAGTTCATCGGCTTCACGCTGTTGTACCAGCTGATCCCGAACCGCTCGGTGCGCTGGACCGACGCCGTGATCGGCGGAGCCATCGCGGCGGTGGCGTTCGACCTCTCCAAGCGCCTGTTCGCCTGGTATCTGCGCGAGTTCCCGGCCTATGAGACGATCTACGGCGCCCTGGCCACGATCCCGATCTTCCTGCTGTGGCTGTACCTCGCCTGGTCGATCGTGCTGATCGGCGCGGTGATCGCCGCGGCGCTGCCGGACTGGCGCTCCGGCCGGCTCCTCGGCGGCGAGATCGACAAGGTCCTGCCCGGGCCGCGGCTGACCATCGCCGTCGCCATCCTGCGCGAGCTGGCGGCGGCCAGCCGGCTCGGCATCGGCCTGCATCGCCCGACCCTGCTCGACCGCGTGCCGGTCGGCATCTCCGCCCTCGACGGCATGCTGGAGCAGCTGCGCCACGCCCGCTTCGTCGAACGCTCCGCCTCCGACACCTGGCTGATCTCGCGCGATCTCCGGGTCACCACGCTGGCCGACCTGATGCGCGGCCTCGGCGTCGGCATGCGCGGCAAGATCGGCGAGGTGCCGGGGCTGGAGGGCGTATGGCTGCAGGCGCTGGCCGACCGCATCCACGCCGCCGAGGAGGCGCATCAGGACAGCCTGGGCGTGCCGCTGGCGGCGGTGCTGGTCGACGAGCCGCCGGCCGAGCGCCTGCCCGGCCGGGCGGAGAAGCCACCGATCCCGCTGCACCGGGTCGCCCCGAATGCGGAAGGCCCGCCGTGAGCGACACGGCGGGCCTTCGTCGGACGGTTCGGATCCCGCGTCTTAGCCGTTGACCACCCGCCAGGTGCCGTCGCCTTCGCGGCAGGCCGTGCCCCGGCCGGTCTGGGCCCGGCCCTCGACATAGATGGTCTGGGTGAATTCGCGGCAGTCGCGCCCGTATTCCTGATCCCGATAGGTACGGGTCGGGGTGACCGTGCCGTAATTGCCCGAATCCGGGTTGCGCCAGGAGCTGGAGGTGCCGGTGGGGGCGCTCTCGAAGGCCTGGTTGTAGGTGCGCTCGGCATAGAGCTGGTCCGACCGGTCGAGCGAGGAGCCGACCGAGTTGCCGAGCCAGCCGCCGATCAGCACGCCCGCGGCCGTTGCCGCCAGCTTGCCGGTGCCGCTGCCGAACTGCGAGCCCAGCAGGCCGCCGCCAGCGGCGCCGATCAGGGTGCCGGCGCCCTGCTTCGGGCCATAGTCCTGGCACCCGGCCAAGGCGACCGCACCGACGAGCACGGCGGCGATGGTGTACTTCCTCATGATCTCCGATCCTCCTGCGATGCCCGCAGCGGGCATCGGACCTGTCCTGGCCGCCATGGACTTCACGGCGTCGATGCCTAATGTAGCCAAAATTCGACCGAATGAAGGCCGTGCGCCATGACGACGCCCCCCTCCACCACCCCGAATCCCGGCAATGCCGCAACCGAACCCGCCAACCGGGATTTCGTTCCGCCGGCGGACCCGTTCGCGCTGTTCGAAACCTGGTTCGGCCTGGCCGCGGCGCATGAGATCAACGACCCCAACGCCGTGGCGCTGGCGACCGCGACCGCCGACGGTGCGCCGTCCGTCCGGATGGTGCTGCTGAAGGGCGTCGACGACGCCCAGGCCGAAGCGCGCGGCTTCGTCTTCTTCACCAATCTCGAGAGCCGCAAGGGCGAGGAGCTGGCGCGCAACCCGCGGGCGGCGCTGTGCTTCTACTGGAAGAGCCTGCGCCGGCAGGTGCGGGTCGAGGGGCCGGTGACGCCGGTCGAGCCGGCCGAGGCCGATTCCTACTACGCCAGCCGGGCCCGCGGCAGCCGGATCGGCGCCTGGGCCTCAGCCCAGTCGCGGCCGCTGGCCGACCGGGCGACGCTGGAGCAGGCGGTCGACGAGGCCACCCGCCGCTTCGGCCCGGAGGAGTCGGACGGGCCGGTGCCGCGGCCGCCGCACTGGTCCGGCTTCCGCCTGGTGCCGTGGCGGATCGAATTCTGGCAGGAGAGGCCGTACCGCCTGCACGACCGGGTGGTGTACGAACCGGGCCTGAGCGGCTGGAGCCACCACCGGCTGTATCCGTGACCGAGCCCCATCCGGTCGCCGACCAGGCCCGGCGCGACCGGCTGCTGCGGCTGGCCACGACGGTCAGCGTCTCGGTCGCCTCGACCCTGGCCGTGCTCAAGCTGGCCGCCTGGCTGGTCACCGGATCCGCCGCGATCCTGTCCTCGCTGCTCGACAGCCTGGTCGACGTCGCCGCCTCCGGCATCCTCTTGATCAGCGTGCGCCACGCGCTGCGGCCGCCCGACCGGTCGCACCGCTTCGGCCACGGCAAGGCCGAACCGCTGGGCGCCATCGCCCAGGCCGCCTTCGTCGGCGGCTCGGCCCTGCTGCTGATCTTCGAATCGGCCGGCCGATTCATCACCCCGACGCCGATCGTCGAGGTGCCGCTCGGCGTCGCCGTGATGTCGATCTCGCTGGTGGCGACGGTCCTGCTGGTCGTATTCCAGCGCGGCGTCGCCCGCCGCACCGAATCGACCGCGATCGAGGCCGACCGGCTGAACTATGTCGGCGACACCGCCACCAGCGTGGTGGTGCTGGCGGTGCTGGTGATCGGCCAGCGGCCGGGCTGGCTGTGGCTCGACCCCGCCGCCGCGATCGGCGTGGCGCTATGGCTGCTGGTCAGCGCCGCCCGCATCGCCCGCCGCGCCGTCGACCACCTGATGGACCGCGAGCTGCCGCGCGAGGATCGCGACCGGATCGCCGCCATCGTCCGCGCCGACCCGGAGGTGGTGGGCCTGCACGACATGCGCACCCGCAGCGCCGGCGGCACCCGCTTCATCGAGCTGCATGTCGAGATGGAGGGCGGCCTGACCCTGTGGCAGGCCCACACCATCTGCGACCGGGTCGAGGCGGCGCTGTCCGCCGCCTTCCCCGACGCCGAGGTGATCCTGCACCAGGAGCCGGCCGGGCTGGACGACGAGCGCCTCGACCACCGCATCTACAAGCGCACCAGCTAGCGCCTGCCCCACTCCGCTGCCGCCCGGGTTCGACCCGGCCCCTGCCGCCTGCTAGGCTGCGCCGGCGACCAGAAAGGAATCCCATCGTGCCGCAGCCCGATCATGTCATGGCCTTTCCGATCCCGGACGAGGCGGCGCTCGACGAGGACCTCAAGGCCTATTATGCCAAGTGCCTGGAGAAGCTGGGGCTGGTGCCGAACGTGATCCGCGCCTACAGCCTGCGGCCGAAGAAGCTGCGCAACTTCATCGCCACCTACAACGAGCTGATGCTGGGCGACAGCGGCCTGTCGAAGCTGGAGCGGGAGATGATCGCCGTCACCGTCTCCTCCGCCAACCGCTGCTACTACTGCCTGGTCGCGCACGGCCAGGCGGTGCGGCGCCTGGCCGACGACCCGGAGCTCGGCGAGATGCTGGCCTTCAACCACCGCGTCGCCCGGCTGCCGCCGCGCCAGCGCGCCATGCTGGACTTCGCCTGGCTGCTGACCACCGAGCCGCACCGGGTCGGCGACGCCGAGCGCGCGGCGCTGCGCCAGCACG
Source organism: Inquilinus sp. OTU3971 (assembly GCF_038440215.1). Classification (NCBI taxonomy): domain Bacteria; kingdom Pseudomonadati; phylum Pseudomonadota; class Alphaproteobacteria; order Rhodospirillales; family Rhodospirillaceae; genus Inquilinus; species Inquilinus sp. OTU3971. The sequence goes on from NZ_JASATH010000008.1 coordinate 36,436, forward strand.
GCTTCTCCGACGAGGACATCTTCGACATCTGCGACGTGACCGGGTTCTTCAACATGTCGAACCGGGTCGCCTCGGGCGTCGACATGATGCCGAACCGCGACTATCACGCGATGAACCGCTGATCCCCCGGGCAGGAATCATTCATGGGCCGCTTCATCCGCGCCATCCTCATCATCTTCGGCGTGCTGTTCCTGCTGCTGATCGTGGCCGCCGGCGGGCTGGTCTGGTACGCGGCCGACCGGTCGCCGCAGCTGCCGAAGGGCGATCTCGCCTTGCTGCTCGACCTGCGCAAGGGCGCGCCGGACGGGGTCCCGGCCGGGCGCTTCAGCCTGAGCCGCAGCCCGCTGACCCTGCACCAGACGATCGACGCGATCGACCGCGCCGCCGCCGCCCCGCGGGGCGGCGCCATTGTCGCCCGGCTGTCGGCCGATGCGGTGCCGCTGGCCTCGGCGCAGGAGCTGCGCGACGCCATCGACCGGGCGCGGCGGGCCGGCAAGCTGACGGTGGCCCATGCCGACGACCTCGGCAGCGGCGGGCCGGGCAATGTCGCAGTCTTCCTCGCCGCCGGCTTCGACCAGACCCTGATGATGCCGCAGGGCAGCGTCGGCCTGACCGGCATCTCGGTCGAGGTGCCGTTCGTGCGCGACCTGCTGGACACTGTCGGCGTCCAGCCTGAGGTCAGCAAGCGCGGCCAGTACAAATCGGCGCCCGAGACCTTCACCGAGCGCGACTTCACCCCGGCCAGCCGGGCGATGAACGAGGCGATGGCCCAGGGCCTGTACGACCAGCTGGTCGCCGGCATCGCCCAGGGCCGCGCCCTGCCGCCGGACCAGGTCAAGCGGCTGATCGACGGCGGGCCCTACACCGCCACGGAGGCGGTCGACGCCAAGCTGGTCGACAAGCTGGCCTATTGGGACGAGGTCGACGGGCTGGTCGACGCCCGGGCCGGCCGCAAGCTGACCGAGGTCAAGGCCGACGCCTATCTCGAAGCGACCGAGCCGAAGACGAAGAGCGACCAGCCGCGGATCGCGGTGATCTACGCCACCGGCCCGATCGTCGACGAGCCGTCGGAGAGCAGCCTGGAGCGCCAGATCGTCGGCCGCGAGCTGGCCGAGACCATCGACGACGCGGTCGAGGACGAGAAGGTCAAGGCGATTGTGCTGCGCATCGACAGCCCCGGCGGCTCGGTCGTCGCCTCGGCCCTGGTCGGCCGGTCGGTCGGGCGGGCGCGCGACGCCGGCAAGCCGATCGTGGTGTCGATGGGCGAGACCGCGGCCTCCGGCGGCTACTGGATCGCCGCCCAGGCCAAGGCGATCGTGGCCGAGCCCTCGACCCTGACCGGATCGATCGGCATCTTCGCGGGCAAGCCGGTGCTGCAGGCGCTGTGGAAGAAGGTCGGCGTCAACTGGGGCAGCGTGCAGCGCGGCCGCAACGCCGGCATCTGGACCGTGAACGAGCCCATGGACTCCACCGAGAGGGGCCGCTTCGAGGCCGGCGTCGACGCCGGCTACGACGCCTTCCTGCAACTCGTGGCCAAGGGCCGCGGCCTGGACCCGAAGGCGGTCGACGCCATCGCCCAGGGCCGGGTCTGGCTCGGCAGCGAGGCGGTGAAGAACGGCCTGGTGGACCGGCTGGGCGGCCTCGACGCGGCGATGGTCATCGCCCGCCAGGCGATCGGCCTGAGCCCCGACGCCAAGGTGGCGGTGGTGCGCCTGCCGCGGCCGCGCTCGGCCCTGGACACGCTGCGCCGGCTGATCTCCGGCAGCCCGCTCGGCGGGGCGGCGCTGCTCGAGGCCGGGCTGGGCCCGCTTGGCCCGATCGCGGAACGCTTCGGCGCCCTCGCCGCCGCGGCGGACGGCCCGGTCGCGGCAATGCAGCCGCTGCTGCTGGGACGGTAGGGTCGAGATCAGTCAGCCAAGGACTGATTCCGACCCTTTGCCGGTGGTGCGGCCCACAACAGGGCCGTGAGGCAGAAGGTGCAGGCGATGGCGAACAGCACCAGGCCGATGCGGGTGGCGAAACTGTCCGGCGTGCTGGCAGGCAGCGGCGAGACGCCCAGGCCGAACAGGATCAGGAAGGTCGTGAGCGCGCCGGCATAGACCTTTCCGGCCTTGGGATCCGCCGCCGCCCGCCCTCCGAACAGCAGGGCGACGATGAGGACCGTCAGGAAGAGGAACAGCAGGGTCGGGCGCAGCTCGACGACGGCGAAGGCGAGCGAAGCGACGATGCCGCCGAGGAGATTGACGATCATCAGCCCGAAGGCGGTACGCCCGCTGGTCGCGAGGTCGAGCTGGTTCAGCAGCGAAGCCACGGTGATCGGCACGACGATGGCCGTGGAGAAGCGGCTGTCGACCAGGCAGAGGACGACCATGGCCAGCAGGATCGCCGTGTTGGCCAGGGCCCGGTGGACGGCCCGGTCGAGGCTGGGCGTGGCGGGCCGCTGGGGGGCCTCGCCACCGGGATCGGGAAAGACCGCATGGGCGAGCCAGGTGAGGACGACGCCGCCCAGCGCCCCCTTGAACAGGATGAGGATGATGCTCTCGCCCAGGTCCTTCTGCAGGATGCCGAGCATCGGCACCATCACGGCGATGACGATGACGAGGAAGGCCGCCGCACCGCCCTTGCCCTGCGCCTGCAAGAGAAAGCAGGCGAAGTAGATCAGGCCGAGCAGCGAAAGCAGCACGGCCGGCCGGTCGCCGAAGAGACCGGTGAGCCAGACCAGCGTCTCGCCGACGACGAGGATCAGCACGATCAGGCCGATCGCCTGCCTGGCCCCGAGCGGGCGCGGGCTGGCGACGAGGAATTGCACCGCGAACATCGGGGCGAGGAAGGGCAGGACTTCGCCGTTCGCGACCGCCACGGTGAAGCCGACGGCCACCGCAGCTGCGATGCGCAGGCCCTGCCGTTTCGCCCGCAGGGCCGGTCGGACGGGTGCTGCGTCAGCTGACATAGGTCAGCGCCGAGATCAGCCGGATCCAGACATGGCCGACGGCGTTCATCACCGGATTCTTGCCGGTGTAGATCACTACATTGACCTGCGAGCCGTAGCGGATGCCGCGCGGCGGCGGGTCCTTGAAGACGAGCCGGACGGGAAAGCGCTGCGGCTCGCGCACCCAGCCGCTCTGGTTGCGGATGCTCGGCAGGCCGGTGGAGGGGTCGATGCTGCCCTGGGACACGCCCCAGCCCACGCTCTCGACGCGCATGGCGAAGACCGTGCCGGGCAGCGAATCCAGCACCACCTCCGCCTCGTCGCCGGGCGCGACATATTCGAGGCTGTTCTCCTTGTAGGCGGCCGCCACCCAGATCGTGCCGGCGTCGATGAAGGTCAGCGCTGCCTGGCCGGTGCCGACCACCTGGCCGACACCGAGCTGGAGATTGGTGACGACGCCGTCGGACGGGGCGAGGACGGTCGTGTGCAGCAGGTCGAGGCGGGCGCGCTCGAGGGCGGCCAGGGCTTCCTTGAACTGCGGATTGTCGTTGCCCTGCGGCCCGAGCTCCTCGCGCGCCTTGGCGAGATCGGCTTCCGCGCCGGTGACGGTGGCTTCCGAGACGCCGAGCGCCGCATTCGCCTCGTCGAGCCTGGCACGGGCATAGACGCCGCGTTCGACCAGGGTCCTGGCGCGCTCCACCTGCGCCCGCACATTCTCGCGGTCGGCCTGCGAGCTCACCAGCTTGGCCTGGGCGGATTCCACCGCCTGGGTCGAGGCGCCGAGGGTCTGGCCGATGCGTTCGAGGTGCGCCTCCGCCTCGGCGACGGCGATCTCGTAGGGCCTCGGATCGATGCGGAACAGCACCTGCCCGGCAGTCACCCGGGCATTGTCGGTGACGCCGACCTCGAGCACCCGGCCTGCGACTTCGGATGCCATCCGCACCACATAGGCCTGAATCACGGCCTGCGACGAGGAGGGCGTCAGCCGCTCCATCGCCACCGAGAGCGCGAACAGCAGGATGGCGATCACGACGACGACGAGCGCGGTGCGCCGCAGCGGATTTTTCGGTGGCCTTTGCGCCGGCGCCGGCTCGACGGGAGCCGGGGTGTCCGCAGAGGCCCTGTCGTCAGCCATGGTCCCGCCTCCCTCGCCCGGATGCCGGCTCCTCTCAGTGGGCCGCGGTCGCCGCGGCGATCACGCCGAGATCGCGGAAGCTGGAAATCATCAGTTGGACGGCGAGCGCCGCCAGCAGCAGGCCGACGACCTTGCCGACGACCACCATGGCCCCGCCACCGCCCTTCTTCAGCAGCCTGTCGGCCGAGAGCAGGATGGCGAGGTTGACGCCCATGATCACGAGGACCATCACCCCTACGGCGATCAATTCGCCGATGCTGTCCCTGGCGGCGACGACGGTGGTGATGGCCACCAGGCCCTGCGGCGTCGCCATCAGCGGCATCGCGAGCGGATAGATGGCGATGTCGGCGGAGGGCAAGGCATCGCCCTCATCGGCCTTCTTCTCGCTGCCCATCACCATGTCGAGGGCGAACAGCAGCAAGATCAGGCCGCCGGCGATCTTCAGGGCCGGCAGCGAGACATGGAACACGCCGAGCAGCCAATGCCCGGCGAAGACGAAGACGAGGCAGACGATGGCCGCCACCGTCACGGTCTTGAAGGCCACCTGCCGCTTGAAGGCCGCGTCGGCCTTGCCCGTCAGCTTGGCATAGACGATCGTCGCCTTGAGCGGCCCGATCGTGATCAGCAGGATGACGAAGATGTCCGCAAACCCAATGTCGTCGGTCATCGGCCCCTCCCGGCAGCGCCTCGATGGTCAGGGTCTCGATGAGACGCAACTGGTCCAGGGCGGCGAATTCTTCTGTCAAATCAATGTTTTCTCGTTGGCGCGCAAATCGTATCCATCTGAAACGGGCTCCTGTTCGAGTGCCAATTGCCGGTTCATGCCGCCGGCGGCGTCTTGACGAGCCCGATCCCCTGCTGGGCGACGGCGGCGGCCGAGGGCTCGCCGCCGGCGACCTGCACCGTCGGGAAGGCGAATTTGATGCCGTTGGCGTCGAACGCCTTCTTGATCAGCGCATAGGCCCGCCGGCGGATGACGAACTGCTCGCCGGGCTTGGTCATGAGCTTCAGGCGGATCTGGATCGCGTAGTCGCCGAACTGCTCCACGCCCTGCATCTTCAGCGTGTCGAGGATGTGCGGCGCCAGCTCGGGGTCCTGCGCCAGCTCCTTGCCGATCTCCTTCACCAGCTTCTTCACCCGGTCGAGGTCGGTGTCGTAGGTGACGCCGATGCTGAGCTTGTCGATCACCCAGTCGCGGCTCATGTTCTGGATCGCACCCAGCTCGCCGAACGGCACGGTGAAGAGCGGCCCCCGCTGATGCCGCAACTTGACCGAGCGCAGGCTGAAGGATTCGACGGTGCCCTTGTACGGGCCGCTCTGGACGTATTCACCGATCCGGAACGCGTCGTCGAGCAGGAAGAACATGCCGCTGATGATGTCCTTGACGATGGTCTGGGCCCCGAAGCCGATGGCGACGCCGACGACGCCGGCTCCGGCGATCAGCGGCCCGATCTCGACACCGAGCGACGACAGGGCCATCAGCACGACCATGACCAGCAGGACGATGAATATGATGTTGCGCAGGATCGGCAGCAGCGTCCTGAGCCGCGCCTGCCGGCGGGCGGGCTCGCTGTCCGGCTTGCCGGCGGCCGGTGCCGCGATGGTCCGGTCGATCACGGTCCGCAGGATGTGCCAGGCGACGTCGGCGAGAAGGATGATGATCACGGCGTTGATCGCGCCGCGGATCAACCGGGTGAGCGGGCTGTCGCCGGCGGTGAGGGCGCCGAGATCGACATGCAGGCCGCGGGCGAGCAGCAGCGCGGCGCCGATGATCAGGGCGGCCCGCACCGCCCGTTCGAGGCCGATGGCGAGCACGCTCCGGCCCGACTCCGCCCCAACCTCGCCGGCCGGGCGGAGGATGTGGTTCACGGATCGCCGGGTCACGCGGATCGCGGCCGGCAGCCCGACCAGCACGACGCCGAGCCAGAACATCCCGGCGGCGCCGACGACCCAGAACAGCCACAACGCGATGAAATAGGCCGAAAGGAGCCAGGCGCCGATCGACCTGATGCGGCGGCGGGGTCGCGCCATTCCGTCGGCGGCTGTGCGCGGCCGGCGCCAGGCGATCTCGATGCCGAGCGCCAGAAGGCCGAGACCGAGCACATAGGCGACGATCTGCCGCGTCGGGATGGCGAGGCCGAGCGGCTCGAGCAGCTGGACCGTGGTCCAGCCGAAGGCGAACCAGCCGGCGAAGATCCCGAGCCGGATGTGCCAGAACCGCGCGGCGTCATTGTCCATCGGCACGATCCGGAGGCGCTCCGCCTGAGGGGATTCGGCGCCGCTTGGTGCGAGCAGGGTGCGGCTGATGACGAGCGCGAGGCGCAGAGCGACGAAGGCGACGAGATAGCCCAGCACGAGCTCCCGCAGCAGGGCGGGCCATTCGAGTGCGAGGAAGGCGCCGATGCTGGCCAGCGAGAAGATCGCCAGCACCGCGAGGTCGTAGCCGAGCCGAGCCCCGATCAGGCGCAGGCGGGCGCCGACCGTCCCGGCCTCGGCCGTGCCGATCCAGGCGCGCAGACCGGCCGTCGCCCACCGGAACAGCCATTCGGCGCCGAAGCCCAGCGCGGCGAAGCCGAGCACAAGCACTAGAACCCGAGGCTGACCTCGCTCCTGGATCTCGCGAGACAACGTGGCGCCGGCGTGCCGAAACTCGGCCGGCAGCGTGGGCAGGGCCGCGACCAGCCCTGCCACGTGGCGGCGGATCGCCTCCAGCCGCGTCGACAGATCCTGGGAGGGCGAGACCGCCGCAGCGGGGGGCTCGATGGGGGCGGGAGATGCCGTCGTCGCGGCCTTGCTGGCAACGGCCTGCTGCGCGAGCCAGTCGCGCACGACGGGATCTCCCAGCAGGTCGAGGAACTGCCGCACCGCCGGCTGGGTGGCGTCCGCCGCGGCGGGCGGTGCGTCCTGGGCCGCTGCGACCGGGGCGCCTGCAAGCAGACCTGCGAGGATGAGCGCGGCGGACACCCGGAGGACGGCGCGGAGCATCGCCGGGACAGCCGCCATGGCCAGATGCTTCGTCATCGTCTGGCCCCCTTGGATCCGAGCGTGATGTCCCGGCCCCGCATTATTCGGGCATGCCAATTATTCCTCGGCTTTTATAACAAAATTTCGAAGACGAATCAAATAACGGTAATCGAAGATAGTGGCAGCGTCGGGCGGCAGGATCGGTGCCTGGAAACGGGGGTTGCCGAAGTGCGATCCCAGAATGCGCGTTTTCAAAGAGATGCGAGGGAGCCGGTTCTCCATCTTATGGTCGCAGACCTCGCGGCGGAGACCCGTGCCGGCACCAAGCAGGGGGCTCTGCGGTGCCGGCACGGAGACCGTCTGCGGCGGCACCCCGCTTACAGGGGCAGATCCTGGCCGGCCTGCTCGCGGACGATGTACCCGGCGTACCAGTCCGGCCAGTTGGCATCGTGCTGCCCGCCGTTCCGCTTCTCATGCTCGCCATGCGCCGCCGCCGCGCGCCGCAGCGTGGCCGCGAGTTCCTTCGACGAAGTGAAAATGGTGTCGCCCGCCTCCACCCGCCCGGGCAGGCGGTGGGTGACCTCCTGGATCTGCCAGGGGTTGCCGTCCGGATCCTTGAACGAGGCCCAGGAGGCGTAGCTGCGTCGGGTCGGCTCCGGCCCGCTGCGGCGCGTGCCGGTCACGTCGAAATGGTAGACCTCGCTGACGTCGACGCCGCGGGCAGCCAGCTCGGCCTGCGTCGCCACGATGTCGGAGACGATGAAATACGGAGCCACGGTGTTGCCCTGGCCGAAGATCACCGAGGCGGGCGAGCCCGGCGGGGTGACCTGGATGACCCGGAAATTGTCGCCGGAGATGTCGGCGTCCAGCCGCCAGCCCAGGCCGGTGTAGAAGCTCTTGGCGCGGTCGATATCCGAGACCGGGATGGTGACGACCTCGAGCTTCAGCTCGGGGGCCTGCACATTGGCGTTGCTCATGTCCTGCTCCTTGGGTTGCGGGAGCTCGCGGATCTGCGCATCTCCCGTTTTTAATCGTGTCCGCTTCGATCGGACGCGATATATATAGGCCGAGTAATTTGCCACGTCAACACCTTCCGATTTAATCGGATGCGACCTATATAGAGGAACCATCACACGACGTGAGGCCTCTGTGACCCAATCCCATGACCGGACGCTGCCGAAGCTGGCCGATTTCCTGTGCTTCGCGGTCTATTCGGCCAATCTGGCCTTCGGGCGGGCGTACAAGCCGATCCTCGAGGAGCTCGGCATCACCTACACCCAGTGGATCGCCATCGTCGCCCTGTGGGATGACGACCACCAGACCGTCAAGAGCCTCGGCGAGAAGCTGTTCCTGGAATCGAACACGCTGACGCCGATCCTCAAGCGGCTGGAGGAGCTCGGCTATCTCAACCGCCGGCGCGACCCCGCCGACGAGCGGCAAGTGATCGTCAGCCTGACCGAGGAGGGGCGCCGCCTGCGCGAGCAGGGCGGGCAGCGGGACCTGGTCGACGCGACGGGCCTGGACACGGCGGAGTTCGCGGCGCTGCAGCAGGCCATCGTCAAGCTGCGCAACAGCCTGCTGAAGCACGCGCAGGAGCCCCGCACGGAGGAACCGGCACGCAAGGCCGGGACGCGGTGAGCCGGCTCAGCCCTCGAACCGCCCGCCGATCAGGAATTCGACATTGCCTTCGGGCCCGGTGATCGGACTTTCGGTGATGCCCAGCACCTGCCAGCCCGGGCGGGCGGCGAGCCAGGCGGCGATGCGGTCGCAGACCTCGCGGTGCAGCTCCGGGTCGCGCACCACCCCGCCCTTCCCCACCCGGTCGGGTCCGACCTCGAATTGCGGCTTGATCAGCGCCACCAGCCAAGCTCCCGGCGCCGCCAGGCCCAGCGCCGCCGGCAGCACCGTCTCCAGCCCGATGAAGCTGGCGTCGCAGACGACGATGCCGATCGGGTCCGGGATCAGCGCCCGGTCCAGGTGCCGGGCATTGGTCCGCTCCAGCACCACGACGCGGGGGTCCTGGCGCAGCGACCAGGCCAGCTGGCCGTGCCCGACATCGACGGCGTAGACCTTGGCGGCGCCGCGATGCAGCAGCACATCGGTGAAGCCGCCGGTCGAGGCACCGACATCCAGCCCCACCAGCCCGGCCGGATCGATGCCGAAATGGTCGAGGCCCTTGACCAGCTTCAGCCCGCCGCGGCTGACCCAGGGGTGGTCGCGGCCGCGCACCGACAGCGCCTCGGGCTGGGCCACGCCGTCGCCCGGCTTCTCCACCCGGCGCGTGCCCTCATAGACCAGCCCGGCCAGGATCAGCGCCTGGGCCCGCGCCCGGCTTTCCGCCAGGCCGCGCTCGACCAGCACCAGATCCGCCCGCGGCCGCTTCGCCATCGTTTCCCTCCGCCAAACCATCGGATGCGGTTTACACCCTTTGCCGTTCTGGGGTGAGATTCCGTTCCGACCCCGAATCCCGAGGGAACGATCCCGCATGCCCCCCTGCAACTTCGCCATCGTCGGCCCCGGCTGGCGCACCGAGTTCTTCCTGCGCGTCGCCCAAGCCCTGCCGGAGCGTTTCCGCATCGATGGGGTGGTGGTGCGCGACCCCGCCCGTGGCGCCGCCTTCGAGGCGCAATGGGGCGTACCGACCTTCCGCACCACCGAGGCGCTGCTGCGGCTGACCCGGCCGCGCTTCGCCGTGGTGTCGGTGCCGCAGCCGGCCGCGCCCGGTGTGATCGCCGAGCTGGCCGCCGCCGGCCTGCCGGTGCTGACCGAGACGCCGCCGGCACCCGACCTGGACGGGCTGCTTCGGCTGTGGGAACTGGTCCGCGGCGGCGCCCGCATCCAGGTGGCGGAGCAGTACTTCCTGCAGCCGACCCATGCCGCCCGGCTGGCGCTGATCGCCGCTGGCCGGATCGGCACGCCGAGCCACGCCCATGTCGCGGTGGCGCATGGCTATCACGGCACCAGCCTGATCCGGCGGCATCTCGGCCTCGGCTTCGAGAACGCGACCATCCGGGCCCAGGGCTTCACCAGCCCGATCATCGCCGGCCCGACCCGCGCCGGCCCGCCGGCCGAGCACCGCATCGCCCAGTCCGAGCAGACCATCGCCACGCTCGATTTCGGCGACCGCTCGGCACTGTTCGACTTCACCAGCGACCAGTACCACCACTGGATCCGGTCGCCGCGCGTGCTGGTGCGGGGCGAGCGCGGCGAGATCAAGGATGACGAGCTGCGCTTCCTGCAGGACCACCGCACGCCGGTGACGCTGCGCCTGCTGCGCCAGGATGCCGGGCAATACGCCGACATCCAGGGCCACCATCTCGTCGGCTTCCTGGCCGGGACCGACTGGGTCTACCGCAACCCCTTCGCCGGCACCCGGCTGAACGACGACGAGATCGCCATCGGCGCGTGCCTGGCCGGCATGGTCCGCTATGTCGAGACCGGGGAGGAGATCTACAGCTTCGCCGAGGCGGCGCAGGACCAGTATCTGGCGCTGTCGATCGCCGCGGCGAAGGCGTCGGGCGAGGCGGTGCGGACCGAGACGCAGCCCTGGGCCGGCTGAAGCCCGCCGGTATCAGTGAACGCTGGCGTCGCCGTGCCGGACGTTGAAGATCGACTGCACCAGCCCGGAGAAGCGGCGCGGGTCGTAGGGCTTCGGCAGGATCGGCAGGTTGCGGTAGGCGGCCGGCAGGCTTTCCCGCGGATAGCTGGTGGCCAGGATCACCGGCACGCCGCGCTGCAGCAGGATGTCGACCGCCGGGAACGCGGCTGCGCCGGAGAGGTTGAGGTCGACCATGGCGCCGTCGATCGTCTGGCTGCGCGCCATCTCGACCGCGCGCGAGACCGTCGTCGCCGGGCCGACCACGGTGCCGCCCCAGGTCCGCAGGGTCAGCTCCAGGTCGAGCGCCACGATCTGCTCGTCCTCGACGATCAGGATGCGGCGGCCGTGCAGATCGACCGCATCCTCCGCTTCGCTGTAGAGCAGTCCCATTCCACCTGTCCCGGGCTCGGCCGTGCGCGGGCCGTTCCTCCGGGTCCCTTCCAGTGGCGCTGCGACGCAGCGCGAGCATTCGTCATATCATGGCCATAAACACCGGATTCGATGGCCTGTTCCCGATCGCGACATTGATGCGACGGAATCTCCCCGCCGTGCCGTGAGAGTCGCAGCCGGCTTTAACCAAGAAGAAACGGGCCGTTGGTACTACAATGTGCCCGTGAGGACGGGTGCGCGGACGGAAGGGGGCTTCGCGGACGCATGCGCGCGTGGAAACAGCTTGTGGTCATCGGCCTGCTCGCCGCGGGGGCGGCGGGCGTGTGGCGTTATGCGCCGTTCCGGGCCGACGGCGCGGTGGCGCCGCGCGGCGGCCCGATCGCGGTCCCGGTCCTGCTGGCCCCGGTGCACACCGGCACGGTCACCGAGGCGATGGACGCCGTCGGCACCACCCGGGCGAACGAGGCGGTGACCATCACCGCCAAGACCACCGGCATCGTCGACCGGATCGAGTTCGAGGACGGCCAGGTCGTGCCCGCCGGCGCCCCGATCATCCGCCTCGACAGCGACGAGCTGGTGGCCACCGTCGCCTCGGCCGAGGCGGAGCTGCGCAACGCCCGCCTGTCGCTCGACCGGGCCGAGACCCTGTCGAAGGCACGCAACATCCCGCAGGCCCAGGTCGACACGCTGCGCTCCGACCTCGAGGTCAAGACCGCGGCGGTGGCGGCGCAGAAGGCCCGGCTGGCGGAGCGTGTGATCATCGCCCCCTTCGCCGGCACGCTGGGCATCCGCAAGGTCAGCCAGGGCGCGCTGGTGTCACCCGGCACCGCGATCGTCACGCTGGACGACCTCAGCCGGGTCAAGGTCGACTTCAACCTGCCGGAGATGCTGCTGTCGCGCCTGGCCCCGGGCCTGACCCTCGAGGTCCACAGCGACGCCTATCCCGACCGCGCCTTCACTGCCGTCGTCACCTCGGTCGACACCCGCGTCGACCCGGCCACCCGGTCGGTCACCACGGTGGCGGAGATCGACAACCGCGACGGGCTGCTGCGCCCCGGCATGTTCATGACCGTGCGGGTGCAGCTGTCGACCGACCCGTCCGCCCTGCTGGTACCGGAGCAGGCGCTGGTGCCGCAGGGCACCCGCCAGTTCGTTTACCTGGTGGTCGACGGCAAGGCGGTGCGGCGCGAGGTGACGCTGGGCACCCGGCTGCGCGGCCAGGTGCAGATCCTGTCCGGCCTGGCCGCCGGGGAATCGGTGGTGGTCGAAGGCACGCAACGGCTGCGCGACGGCGTGCCGGTCCAGGTGCAGGGGGCCGGCACGGCGCCGGCGACCTGACATGGTCCTGTCCGACACCGCCATCAAGCGCCCGGTCTTCGCCGTCGTCGTCAGCCTGCTGCTGGTGGTGCTGGGCGTCTTCGCCTTCCAGCGGCTGACCGTCCGCGAATACCCCAACATCGACCCGCCGGTGGTGTCGATCAGCACCACCTATGAAGGCGCCTCGGCCCAGGTGATCGAGAGCCAGATCACCCAGGTGATCGAGGAGGGCGTGGCCGGTGTCGCCGGCATCCGCACCATGCGCTCGACCAGCCAGGAGGGGCGGTCCAGCGTCCGGCTGGAGTTCGACATCGAGCGCGATGTCGAGAGCGCCACCAACGACGTACGCGATTCGGTCGGCCGGGTGATCGCCAGGCTGCCGGACAATGCCGACACCCCGATCATTCGCAAGGTCGACGCCGACGCCAGCCCGATCATGTATGCGACCCTGACCAGCGACGGCCGGTCGGCGATCGAGCTGAGCGACATGGCCAAGCGCTACGTCGTCGACCCGCTCTCGGCCGTGGACGGCGTCGCCCAGGTGACGATCGGCGGCGAGCGCCAGCCGTCGATGCGGGTCTGGCTGGACCGCAACGCCATGGCGGCACGGCTGGTCACGGCGCAGGACGTCAGCGACGCGCTCGAGGCCCAGAATGTCGAGCTGCCGTCTGGCCGGGTCGAGTCGAACGACCGCGAGTTGACGGTGCGCACCAACACCCGGCTGTCGACGCCGGAGGAGTTCGCCCGCATCGTGCTGCGCCGCGAGGGCGAGACCCTGGTGCGGCTGGGCGACGTGGCCAGGGTCGAGGTCGGCGCCCGCGACGACCGCAGCGGCTTCCGCGCCGACGGCAAGCCCGCCGTCGGCATCGGCGTGGTCAAGCAGTCGACCGCCAACACGCTGGACGTGGCCGAAGGCGTGCGGCACGCCATGGACGCGCTGCGCCAGTCGCTGCCGCCGGATGTGCGGATCGAGATCTCCTCCGACGACAGCGTCTTCATCGACAAGTCGATCGAGGAGGTGTTCCTGGCGCTGGCGATCGCGCTGGCGCTGGTGATCGGCATCGTCTTCGTGTTCCTGCGCAGCATCCGCGCCACGCTGATCCCCGCCGTCGCCGTGCCGGTCTCGATCACCGCCTCCTTCATCGTGCTGGCGGCACTGGGCTATTCGATCAACGTCCTGACCCTCCTGGCCATGGTGCTGGCGATCGGCCTGGTGGTCGACGACGCCATCATCGTGCTGGAGAACATCAGCCGCCGGATCGAACATGGCGAGCCGCCGCTGGTCGCGGCCTATCTCGGCTCGCGCCAGATCGGCTTCGCCGTGGTCGCCACCACCGCGGTGCTGACCGCCGTCTTCGTCCCGATCTCCTTCCTGCAGGGCAATGTCGGGCGGCTGTTCAGCGAATTCGGCATCACCGTCGCCTCCTCGGTCCTGTTCTCGGCCCTGATCGCCCTGACCCTGACGCCGGCGATGTGCAGCCGGCTGCTGCGCCCGGCCAATGAGGAGACCTGGCTGCACAAGGTGACCGAGCACGGCTTCGAGCTCTTGAACCGCGGCTACAAGGCGACGCTCGGCTTCGCCCTCGCCGCTCCCCTGCTGGTCTGCGCCATCGCCGTCGCCCTCAGTCTCGGCGCCGTGGCGCTGCTGCAGAGCCTGCCGCAGGAATTCGTGCCGACCGAGGATCGCGGCCGGGTGGTGATCAGCGCCACCGGGCCGGAAGGCTCCAGCATGGAGTATACCAGCGGCCAGCTGACCCGGATCGAGGCGGCGTTGACACCCTATGTCGCGGCGCAGGACGTTACCCGCATCCTCGCCATCCTGGCGCCGTCCTGGGGCCCGACCGGGGTGAACCGGCTGACCGTCATCGGCCAGATGAAGCCCTGGGATGAACGCAGCCGGTCGCAGCAAGAGGTGGTGCGCGAGCTGTCGGCCAAGCTGGCCGGCATCCCTGGCATCCGCGCGGTCGCCATCAACCCGAGCGGCCTCGCCCGCGGTTCCGGCGCCCCGGTGCGCTTCGTCATCGGCGGCAACACCTATGAGGAGCTGATCGGCTGGCGCGACCGGCTGGAGGATCGGCTGCGCAATTCCCGCGTGCTGCGCAACCTGCAGGCCGATTACGACGAGACCAAGCCGGAGCTGCGCGTCGCCATCGACCGCAACCGCGCCGCCGATCTCGGCATCTCGATCCGCGCCATCGGCGAGACGCTGGAGAGCATGTTCGGGTCGGTCGCCGTCACCCGCTACGAGGATGACGGCGAGGAATACGACGTGGTGCTGCAGGCCCGGGCCGAGGACCGGCAGACGCCGCGCGACCTGTCCAACATCTTCGTCCGCGCGTCCGGCGGCACGTTGGTGCCGCTGACCAGCCTGGTGAAGCTGCAGGACGTCGCCGGTCCGGCCAGCCTGGGCCGCTTCGACCGGGTCCGTGCCATCACCTTCACCGCCAGCCTGGCCGACGGCGCCACGCTGGGCGACGCGGTGGACGAGATCCGCGCCGCCGTCGCCGAGGTGCTGCCGACCGAGGCCCGCCTGTCCTGGGACGGCGACACCCGCGAGTTCCTGGAGAGCAGCGCCTCGCTCTACATCACCTTCGGCACCGCCCTCCTGATCGTCTTCCTGGTGCTCGCGGCGCAGTTCGAGAGCTTCGTCCACCCGGTCACGATCCTGCTGACCGTGCCGCTGGCGATCTTCGGCGCGCTCGGCTCGGTGGCGCTGCTCGGCATGACCGTGAACATCTACACCCAGATCGGCATGGTCATGCTGATCGGGCTGACGGCGAAGAACGCGATCCTGATCGTCGAATTCGCCAACCAGCTGCGCGACGAGGGGCTGGATGTGCTGCAGGCGGTGCACGAGGCCGCGGCGACCCGGCTGCGGCCGATCCTGATGACCTCGATCGCCACCGCGCTGGGCGCCCTGCCGCTGGCGATCGCCACCGGCGCCGGCGCCGAATCGCGCCAGGCGATCGGCGTCGTCATCTTCGGCGGCGTCATGGTCTCGACCCTGCTGTCGCTGTATCTGGTGCCGGTGCTGTATCGGGCCCTGGCCCGCTACACCTCGCCGGCCAGCCGCACCAGCAAGGAGCTGGAGCGCCAGCTGCTGATCCATCGCAGCGAAGGTTCGTCGCCAGCGGAGTAGGAAAACCCACCCCCTCCGGCGAATTTTTCGCCTTGCCCGTCACTCGCTGCAGGAGGATCGCAGGGCCACGGCCCCGCCGCGTCCTGGCACGGCGGTTGCACGGCCCTGCCCGCCGCCCGGCTTGGGCGGCGTTGCGTCGGGGGACGCCCATGAAGAAGCGATGGAAACTTGCGGCCGGGATCGCCGCCGCCCTGCTGGCCGTGCCGGCCGCCGCCTATGTCGCCGTGGTGCGGCCCAACTATCCGCCCGTCCCGGTGCTGGAGGCCGCGCCGCCGCGGAATCAGGCCGAGGCCGACCGCCAGGACCTCGAGCTGCTGCGCCGGCTGCCGGAGGTCGACCGCAGCTTTTCGGACGGGGCCCGCGAACGGTTCGACCTGCGGATCGAGGGGCTGCTGGCGCAGGTGTCGGCGGCGGGGCCCGCGGGGATGGATCGGGCCCGATTCGAGATGGCGATCACCTGCGCCGTCGCCTTGGCCGGCAACGGCCACACCTATGTCCGCGGCGCCGCCATGGGCCGGTCGCTGAACGCGCTGCCGCTGCGGCTGGTCTGGTTCGACGACGGCCTGCACGTGGTCGCCGCCCGGGCGGCGCTGGCCGAGCTGCTGGGCGCCCGCGTGGCCGCGCTGGGCGGCCGCACGCCCGAGGACCTGGCCGGCGCGCTGCGCCCCTGCATCGGCGGCAACGACGCCCGCGCCCGGCTGCTGTCGGTCAGCCTCCTCTCCTCCCCCGCCGCGCTGCACGCTTTGGCGCTGCTGCCCGCGGCCGATGCCGCCGTCCTCGCTTTCGACCTACCGGACGGCCGGCGCATCGAGCGGCGGGTCGAGGCCGATCCGCGGCCGGCGATCCGGCCGGAGGGCGAGGTGCGGTGGCCGGCCTCCGACCTGCTGCCGACCGCGCTGCCGGCGGATGACGGCCCCTGGCAGCATGTCCTGAGCGGGGTGGACGCGCTGCCGCTCTATCTGCAGCACCCCGACCGCGCCTATTGGCACGATTATCCGGCGCCGGACTCGCTGTTCGTCGAGCTGCGCCGCATCCGCGACACGCCCGGCGCTGGGCCAGGCGATGGCCTGGAGGCGTTCCTCGACCGGGTGCTGGCGGAGGCGGCGGAGCGCAAGCCGAAGACCGTGATCGTCGACCTGCGCGCGAATCCCGGCGGCGACTATATGCTGACCGCCGCCTTCACCCGCCGGCTGCCCGAGGTCGTGGGGCCGGAGGCCCGGATCCGGGTGCTGACCGGCCCCGACACCTTCTCCGCCGCGATCTCCACCCTGGCCCGGCTGAAGCATTTCGGGGGCGACCGGGTCGCCATCGTCGGCCGGCCTGTCGGCGACTTCCCGGCCTTCTGGGCCGAGGGCGGCCGGCTGAGCCTGCCGCATTCGGGCATCGCCATGCGCTATTCCACCGCCTTCCACGACTGGGGCCAAGGCTGCGGCCTGGCGCAGATCGGTCGCTGCTTCTGGCTGAACTACCTGTACGGCGTGGCCGGCGGCGAACTGTCGCCGACCGTGAAGGTGCCCTTCACCTTCGCCGATTACCGTGCCGGCCGCGATCCGGACCTCGAGGCCGTCATGCCGCGGCCGGCTGCCGCCATCGCTGCCGGAGGCTGACCCGGCCTCTCCCCCCGGGTGAATTCTGGTCAGGGTCGGTCCCGCCGCCCCGGCGGGGCTTTCCAAACCCGTCCGCTTCGTTCACAAGCGGGGCGGCCTCGTTTCACCCCGGAGCACTGTCTTGGACTATCTGAGCGCGATCATCCTCGGGGTGATCGAAGGCATCACCGAGTTTCTGCCGATCTCCTCGACCGGCCACCTGATCATCGCCGAGCACTGGCTGGGCGAACGCTCGGACACCTTCAACATCGTCATCCAGGCCGGCGCCATCCTGGCCGTGACCATCATCTACTGGCGCCGGATCTTCGACCTGGTGCTGGGCTGGCGCCGGCCGGAGAACCGCCACTACGCGGTCCGGCTGCTGCTCGCCTTCGTGATCACCGGGGTGCTCGGTCTCGCCGCCAAGAAGCTGGGCTTCAACCTGCCGGAGAACCTGCTGCCGATCGCGATCGCGCTGGTCGTCGGCGGTTTCTGGATGATCTGGGCCGAGCAGCAGGCCGCCAAGCTGCCCGACAGCCACAAGATCACCTGGCTGGTGGCGATCGTGGTCGGCCTGGCCCAGTTCGTGGCCGGCGTCTTCCCCGGCACCTCGCGCTCGGCCGCCGCCATCTTCGCCGCCATGCTGGTCGGCGCCAGCAACCGCGCGGCGGCGACCGAATTCGCCTTCCTGGTCGGCATCCCGACCATGTACGCGGCCAGCGCCCTTCAGCTCTACGAGCAGTTCAAGGACGGCGGCGCGCATGAGGATTGGGGCGCGCTGGGCGTCGCCTTCGTGGTCTCGACCGTCACCGCCTTCATCGCGGTGAAGTGGCTGCTGGGCTATATCCAGACCCACCGCTTCACCGCCTTCGCGATCTACCGGATCATCTTCGGCGCGCTGCTGCTGGGCGCGGCGGCGCTGGGCTGGATTGCCTGACGAGCGCCCGTCAGCGGTCGTTCTCGTGCCCCGGCCGATAGAAGTAGTATGGATTTCGGGACGCGCCCCTGGACGACCAGCCGCGATCGTACCGGCGGTTGTCGCCATCGTAGCGACGGACATAGCGACTCCTGTCGCCATCGCGCCAGCCGTCGTCGCGGCGGCTGTAGGAGCGCCGGTAACGCCGCCGGTCGTCATCGTCATAATAGGAACGGCGGCTGCTGTAGTACCGCGGATAGCTGTAGCCCCGCGAGTAATAGCCGCCGGGATAGCTGTAGCTCGGCCGGGAATAGCCATAGCCATAGTCGCTATAGGCGTAGCTGTCGCCGTATCCGTATCCATAATCTCCCGGATAGGCGACGCAGGCACCCAGGCCGGCCGCAGCCGCCAGGGCACCGATCAGAAACAACCGACGCAGACCGGTCGGGGACATGAGTTGACACTCCTTCAGGCCGCGGGCCGCCTTACCTCGACTCGCGGCGGGCAAAGCGATCGGCCGGCGGCTACCGCCGGTTGCCGCCCCGGCTGTCCTCGTCGTAATAGCCATAGCCGACGCCGTAGCCGTAGCGCGGATAGCCGTAGTACCGGGGATAGCCGGAGTACCGCGGGGCCCGGTAGTACCTTGGGTAACTGTAGGCCCGGGGGTAGCTGTAGTAGGTGGGATAGCTGTACTGCGGATAGCTGTAGACGCGCGGCGGGGCATAGGCGTAGGCGTCGTAGCCATAGGTGCTGTAGCCGGCATAGCCCACCGGATAGGCGTAGCAGCCGCCGAGGCCGACCGCGGCTGCGGCCAGAGCGCCGGCAAGAAGCAGACGGCGCAGACGGGTCCGTGACATGACCTGACACTCCATCAGGCCGCGGGCAGTCGCCGCGATGGTGTCGCGGCTCCCCCCGCGGCGTGACGAATCAACGCAGCGCGGCCCGTCCGGTTCCGCCGCGGCAGAAAAGCCGGCCATACCGGCGGCGGACACATAGGCGTCACATTCAGCTGCTATGGAACACAGTTTTTATCAATCAATTCGAGGCTTTACAGGGACTTGTGCCGGCCGTTTGAGTGGGCCGCCAAAGGTTTCTGAGTTTTCATCTCCCAGCCCGACATTGCTCGGCTCCAGACTCTGTTGCCCATGACGATCCCGGCCGCGTTGCCACCCAGCCGGAGGCCAGTTCCAACAGGAGGGTACGGTGATCGGTCGCTATGGGGGCGATGTGCTGAACGGCGACGGCGGCGCCGACCGCTTCGTCTTCTCCGCCGCCTCGCACAGCACGGGCGCGGCGGCCGATCGGATCACCGATTTCAGCCACGCCCGGGGCGACCGCGTGGATCTGTCGGCGATCGACGCCAACACCGGCGCCGCTGGCAACCAAGCTTTCAGCTTCATCGGCAGCGGCGCCTTCACCCACCAGGCCGGCGAACTGCGCGCCTCCGTCTCCGGCGGCGTCACCACCATCGCCGGGGACATCAACGGCGACGACGTCTCCGATTTCCACATCCAGCTCACCGGCGCCATCGGCCTCGTCGCCGCCGACTTCGTGCTGTAGCGCCTACCCTCGGATCCGGGACTGCAGCCGGCGCCAGCTGTCCTTCGGCAGCGGCGCGTCGGCCCGTTTGTCCCAAGCGGCCAGCCCGGCGGGCGGCGCGAACCCGTCGTCCAGCACCGGGCCGAGGAACAGGGTGGCGAGCGGCACGCCCGCTTCCCAGGCAGCCTCGGCCGCCTCCAGATGGGTCTCCAGCCGCTCGATCCGGGCACCGTCCTCGATCCGCCCTTCGTGGAGCGGCGGGTCCTCGGCCGCGACCCGCAGCGTCAGATGGAGCGGTAGCTTCGGCCAGGCCTCGGCCAGTCGGTCGAGCGCCCGGCGCAGCGAGTCGGGGCCGGCGCTCGCGGGCACAGTTCCGCGCGGACGGCCGACCAAATTCACCCCGCCCGGGGCCGCATCCTCCATCCGGGCCCAGAGCGGCCCGGCATGGTCGAGCAGCAGTTGGTCGACCGGGCCGCGGCAACGCTTCTCGTCGTCCTCCTCGACCAGCCGGCCCAGCCGCTCGGCCGCCAGCTCGGGGTACCGGCCATCGCGCAGGGTGGTGACCGACGCCTCCCAGCCCAGCGCCTCGGCGATGACCACGGCGTCGGAGGAGGCCAGCGTGTCATCCCAGGGCTCGGGCGGCGGGCCGGCCAGCGCGGCACCCAGGCGCCAGCGGTCGCTTTCCTGCCGCAGCGCCGACAGCGCCAGGCCACGGCCGAGCAGCAGGTGGTGCAGGATCGCACGGAAGGCCGCGTCCTCGGCCATGCCGATCGGGCGGTCGCGCCACGCCGTCTCGTCGCGGGCGAAGCCGGGGGCACCGGCATCGATCGTCAGCGCCGCCATCCGATCGCCGATCCGGCCGGCGACGCGGCAGGCGAATTCGGCGAAGCGCCAGGCCGTGTCGCGCGCGGTCCAGCCGCCGCGGATGCGGATGTCGCGCGGCAGCCGGGCCGGCGCCAGCAGCGGCCAGGGGGCAAGCCCGGCCTCGCCCATCGCATCGACCCGGCGGTCGAGCCCGGCCACCGCCGCCGGGTCGAGCTTGCCGCGCCCCTCCGGCTGCAGCGCCGCCCAGTCGAGGGCGAAGCGGCCGGCGGTGGCGCCCATCTCGGCCGCCAGGCGCAGCGCCTCGGCCTCCTGCCGCGGCGTCGCCGGCACGCCGAGATCAGCGCCCCAGACCAGCGCAGCCGCCGCCGGCGCTAGCTCGTCTCCCCGCCCTCCGGGCCCCAGAAGATCACCCATGTCGCAAAATCATCGCTGAATTCCTCGAACCGATGCTCCATATGGGCCGGAACGAAGATCACGTCACCCGGTCCGAACGGTTTCCGCTCGCCGTCACGGAAAAACGTGCCGCTGCCGCGCCAGACCACATAGAGCTCGTCGCGCTTGTGCGGACCCTGCGGATCGGTGCCGCGCGGGGCGTAGAGCCCGGCCTTCATGGTGCCGTGCTGCAGCCGGTAGAGGAACTGCTCGGCCGGCGGAGCTGGGAAACGGGCCGCGATTTCGGCCACCGTGATCAGCCAGTCTTCGGCGCTCATGGCGCTCTCCCTCTGTCCCTGGTCCGGGAACGGTAGGCCCGCCGGCCCCGGCCGGCGATCGGAACCTTGTCTCGCGACAAGCTGCGGCTTTCCTCGGCCGCCGATTCGGGGCTATGTCGCGATCAACCCGCCCCGGAGAGCGCGATGACCGATTTCGACCCGACCGACCCCGCCGCCTATCCGCATTGGGCGGAGGAGCGCGTGCGCTACTCCGACACCGACGCGTTGGGCCATGTGAACAACAACGCCTATGGCGTCTATTTCGAGACGGCGCGGCTGCACTTCTTCCGCGACGCCGGCATCCATCTGGGCAAGAGCCGCGGCGCCGTGGTGGTGCGCATCACCATGAACTTCCTGCGCGAACTGACCTGGCCGAACGACGTGCGCATCGGCACCCGGATGGTGAAGCTGGGCGGCAAATCCTTCACTTATGCCCAGGCGCTGTTCGTCGGCGACCGCTGCCACGCGACGGCGGAGACGGTGAGCGCCATGTTCGACCTGGAGACACGGCAATCCTTCCCGATCCCGGAGGAACTGCGCACCCGCTTCGCGCCCGAGCTGTAGATCAGGCCGTCTCCTCGGCCGGCCGCGTCTCCGGCATCGTCAGCGTGATCAGCACCAGCCCGGCCGCGGCCACCGCGGCAAGCGTGGTGAAGGCGGCGTAGCTGCCGAAGCTGTCGGCCACGAAGCCGGCCAGGATGGTGCTGACCGCGGCGCCGATGCCCATGGCGCAGCCGACCAGCCCTTGGGCCAGGTTGAAATGGCCGCTGCCGCGGGCGAGGTCGGCCACGGTCAGCGGCACCAGCACGCCCAACACCGTCGCCGACACCCCGTCCAGCACCTGGAAGGCCACCAGCAATTGCGGCTCGCCGGTCAGCGAGAACAGGAAGGCGCGGATCGCCAGCGCGACGAAGCCGAGGATCAGGAACGGCCGCCGGCCCCAGCGCTGCGCCGCCCGGCCCATCCAGGGCGACAGCACCGTCACGGTCAGCTGCGGCACGATCACCGCGGCCGCGACCATCAGCGTCGCCGCCTGGCTCGAC
The DNA here is from genome assembly GCF_038440215.1 of Inquilinus sp. OTU3971. NCBI lineage: Bacteria > Pseudomonadati > Pseudomonadota > Alphaproteobacteria > Rhodospirillales > Rhodospirillaceae > Inquilinus > Inquilinus sp. OTU3971. The sequence goes on from NZ_JASATH010000008.1 coordinate 58,527, forward strand.
CGCAGCGTCACCATGCTGGCGGCGAGCGGCAGCATCGCCGCATTCGCCAGGTGGAACATGGCGATGCAGCCGGCGAAGACCACCAGCGTGCGGTTGCGCGCCAGCAGGGCGAGGCCGGCCAGCGAGGCCTTCAGCCCCCCGCCTTCCCGCCGCGGCGCCGCCGGGGCGGGCCGGATCTCCTGCGCCCGGATGCGGGTCAGAGCGAACAGGGCCGGCGCCACCAGCGCCGCGGCCAGGAAGAACACCGCCTGGCTCGACAGGTACTGGCCGCACAGGCCCATCACCGCGGCGGCGATGCCGGTGCCGGCCGAGGCGAAGGCGGCGTTGCGGCCCAGCCGCTCGCTCATCCCGGCCGGGCCGGCCAGGCCGAGGCTGAGCGAGACGATGGCGAAGCTGACGATGCAGCTGGCCGCGGCATGCAGCACGCGCGAGGCCAGCACGACCGGGAAGATCGGCCAGGCGGCGAAGGCGAAGGCGCTGACGCCGATCGCGGTCAGCGCCACCGCGGCCGTCGCCCGCACCGACCGCACGCTGTCGACGAAGGCCCCGAGCGGCACCTGCCCGACCAGGCCGACCAAGCCGCTGACGGTGAGCACCAAGCCGATATCGACCTGGGTCCAACGCTGCGTCGTCAGGAACACCGCGACGAAGGCGCCGAAGCCGGTCTGCACATCGGCGACGAAGAACACGAACCAGTCGAGCCCGCGGCGGCTGCCACGGGAGGGCCGCGGCACAGTCGCATCGACCGGGGCCATCGCCCCGGCCGCGTCCTTCCGGTCGAAACCGTCGTTTCCCGCCATCGGCCCGGCTAGGGCTTCGGCGCCGGTGCGTTGGCCTCCGGCGCGGCTGCGGGAGCGGGGGTCGCTGGCGCAGGAGCCGACGACGGCGACCCCGGCGCATCAGGGGCGGCGGGGGCCGGCGCGGTGTCCGCCCGGCCGACCACCACCACCGGCTCGCCTGGCTTGTAGGCCGGGGCGCCGCGCAGCTGGGCCTCCGACAGGTCGGTGACGATGGTGTCCATGCTGCCGTCCTTCGGGAAATGCAGCACCCGCCAGTCGACCGCGATCTGGCGCGAGCCGACGCCGAGGAACCCGCCGAAATCGACGATGGCGGCCCGCGTCATTCCAGCGCGGTCGACCACGACGTCGACCACCCGGCCCAGATCCTCGCCCGAGGCGCTGCGCACCGATTTGCCGAGCAGCGTGCCGGCCGCGCCGCCATCGATCACGACCGCCGGCGTCTCCGAGGCCTGCCGCTGGTCGGGCGCGGGGGTTGCCGGGGCCGGGGCCTCGGCGGCAGGCGGCGTTTCGGGCTTGGCCGGCTGAGACTCCTGGGCGCGGGAGGTGCCGGCCGCCGCGACGACGGCGAGCACGGCCGGGAGAAGAATGCGCATCGCGGAACCTGCCGTTGTTGTGGACCTGATCTGGGGCGCCTGCCGTCGATGACAACCGCTTCGTCCGGATCAACCCGCGACGGGCCGGCCCGTTCTTGCCGCACCCGCGAAATAGCGCTAGGACAGGGCCGACTTTTCGGCCCCCTCATCAAGGATGGCATGTGATGGCGCGCAACAAGATCGCCCTCGTCGGCGCCGGGCAAATCGGCGGCACCCTCGCCCTTCTCGCCGGCCTCAAGGAGCTCGGCGACATCGTCCTGTTCGACGTGGTCGACGGCGTGCCGCAGGGCAAGGCGCTCGACATCGCCCAGGCCTCGGCGGTCGAGGGCTTCGACGCCGTGCTCAAGGGCGGCAGCGATTATTCCGTGATCGAGGGCGCCGACGTCGTCATCGTCACCGCCGGCGTGCCGCGCAAGCCGGGCATGAGCCGCGACGACCTGATCGGCATCAACACCAAGGTGATGCAGGCGGTCGGCGCCGGCATCAAGCAGTACGCCCCGAACGCCTTCGTCATCTGCATCACCAACCCGCTGGACGCCATGGTCGGCGTGCTGCGCGAGGTCTCCGGCCTGAAGCCGGAGAAGGTGGTCGGCATGGCCGGCGTGCTCGACTCGGCGCGCTTCCGCTACTTCCTGGCCGAGGAGTTCAACGTCTCGGTCGAGGACGTCACCGCCTTCGTGCTGGGCGGCCATGGCGACACCATGGTGCCGCTGGCCCGCTACTCCACCGTCGCCGGCATCCCGCTGCCGGACCTGGTGAAGATGGGCTGGACCACGCAGGAGAAGCTGGACCAGATCATCCAGCGCACCCGCGACGGCGGCGCCGAGATCGTCGGCCTGCTGAAGACCGGCAGCGCCTTCTACGCCCCCGCCTCCTCCGCCATCGCCATGGCCGAGAGCTACCTGCGCGACAAGAAGCGCGTGCTGCCCTGCGCCGCCTACCTGACCGGCCAGTACGGCGTCAGCGACTTCTACATCGGCGTGCCGGTGGTGATCGGCGCCGGCGGCGTGGAGCGGATCGTCGAGGTCCAGTTCGACGCCGACGAGAAGGCCGCCTTCGACAAGTCGGTCGCCGCGGTGAAGGGCCTAGTCGAGACCACCAAGAAGCTGATGGAATCCGCCGCCTGATCGTTTCGCCTCTCTGCGGTTTGCGAACGCCGCGGGCCCCGGTCCGCGGCGTTCGTCGTTTCGGCCTGCCGATTTCTGCCGCAATCGCGCGCCAGCCTTCGGGGTGGCGCCGCCTCTCGCCTCCGCCACCTCGGATGGCTAGAGTGCGCACCCCATGGAACGACCGAGGATGCCCATGACCCGTCTGATCCTGGCCGCCGCCGGCCTGTCCGTCCTGGCCCTGGCCGCCTGCGGCGGCGACAACACGGTGCCGATCGACCGCCCGATCATGCAGGCCGAGCCGACACCGCCGGCGGTTCCGGCCGAGCCGATCCAGCGCCAGCCGCTGTCGTCCCCGCCCTCCTCGCTGACCGGACAGCAGGACCCGTCGCAGACGCCCGCGCCGCAGTAAGTCGGCCCGGTCCTACGGCACCGGCAGGTTGTCGAGCAATCGCGTGGCGCCGAGCCGGACCGCGGCGATCAGCCGTCGCGGCCGGCCGGGCGCCGGCTCGGCCAGTGTCTCGGCGTCGCGCAGCACCAGATAGTCGACCGCGTCGAAGCCGGCGTCGCGCAGCCGGTCCGGCCCGGCGGCCAGCAGCGACGGGTCGGCGGCGATCTCGGCCAGGATCCGGTTCAGCCGCCGCGCCACCGCCAGCTGCGCCTCGCCGAGATAGGCGTTGCGCGATGACAAGGCCAAGCCGTCGCGGTCGCGCACCGTCGGCACCGGCAGGATCTCGCAGGGCAAGTCCAGGTCGCGCACCAGCCGGCGCACCAGCAGCAGCTGCTGGAAATCCTTCTCGCCGAAGGCGGCGAGGTCGGGCGTCGCCTGGATCAGCAGCTTCGCCACAACCGTCGCCACCCCGGCGAAATGGCCGGGCCGCACCGCCGCCTCGAGATCGGCGACGATCGGGCCGCTGGGTACGATCGAGAAGGCGAAGCCCTCCGGATAGATCTCCCCGACCGTCGGCAGATAGGCCAGGTCGGCGCCGGTCGACGCCAGCTTGGCCAGATCCTCGGCCTCGCGCCGCGGATAGCGGCTGAAATCCTCCTTCGGGCCGAACTGGGCCGGGTTGACGAAGATGCTGAACAGCACCCGGTCGGCGCCGGCCTTCCGCAGGGCGGCGGCCAGATCGAGATGGCCCTGGTGCAGCGCACCCATGGTCGGCACCAGGCCGATGCGGTCGCCGGCCCGGCGCCCGCCGGCGACCGCGGCGCGCAGCTCGGCCGCGGTCCGGGCGATCACGGGATGGGCGGGATCGGTCATGACGGCTTCTTCTCGGCGAAGACATGCTCGGGGCCCGGGAAGCGCCGGGCGCGGACATCGGCGGCGAAGCCTGTCACCGCCTCGGTGATCGCCGCCTCCAGGTCGGCATAGCGGCGAACGAAGCGCGGCGTGGCGGCGCCGGTCAGCCCGAGCAGGTCGTCGGTCACCAGCACCTGGCCGTCGCAGGCCACCGAGGCGCCGATGCCGATGGTCGGGATCGGCACCTCCTCCGTGATCCGGCGGGCCAGCGGCTCGACCGTGCCCTCGATCACCAGCGAGAAAGCGCCGGCCGCGGCCATCGCCTTCGCCGCGACCAGGATTCGCGCCGCCTCCTCCGCCGACCGGCCGCGGGCGTTGTAACCGCCCAGCACGTTGACCGATTGCGGCAGCAGGCCGACATGGCCCATCACCGGGATGCCGCGGGCGGTGAGGAAGGCCACCGTCTCCGCCATCTCCTCGCCGCCCTCCAGCTTCACGGCGGAGGCGCCCTCGGCCATCAGCCGGGCCGAGGCGGCGAAGGCGTCGCGCGGCGAGGCCTGGTAGCTGCCGAAGGGCAGGTCGGCGACGATCGCGGCCCGGGCCGAGCCACGGCGAACGGCAGCGGTGTGCAGCGCCATCATCTCGAGCGTGACGCCGACCGTGCTGTCGAGCCCATGCACCACCATGCCCAGGCTGTCGCCGACCAGCAGCGCGTCGACATGCGGGTCCAGCAGCCGGGCCACCGGCGTGGTGTAGGCGGTCAGCACCACGATCGGCTCCTGCCCCTTGCGGGCGCGGAGCTGCGGGATCGTGATGCGCCGGATCGCGGCGGAAACGCTCACCTCGGTGCACTCCCAGGACTTCGGGATCTGTCGTCCCGATCCGGGATGCTGCAGTGCAAAATCCGTTGAGGCAAGCCAGATGTCACGGCGCGGAAAACAACGGACGGCCGAAGCCGCCCGTCAGAGCTGGAGGAGCGGCGGAAACGTCAGGCCGCCGCCGCCCGCTCGCTCTCCGCATCCGGCACCGGGCCCTTGCCGAAGCCGACGGCCAGGCGGTTCCAGCTGTTGATCGAGCAGATGGCGAGCGTCAGGTCGACCAGCTCGCGGTCGCTGAACTGCGCCTTCGCCGCCGCGTAGATCGCATCCGGCACCTGCCGCCTGTCGGCGACGCGGGTCAGGGCCTCGGCCCAGGCCAGCGCCGCCTGCTCGCGGGCGCTGAACAGGCCGTGCGCCTCGCGCCAGCCGGCCAGGCAGTCGAGCCGCTGCTGGCTCTCCCCGGCTTCGCGCAGGCTCTTGGCATGCATGTCGAGGCAGAAGGCGCAGCCATTGATCTGCGACACCCGCAAATCGATCAGCAGCAGCAGGGCCGTGGGCAGGCCGCAGTTCTCCAGATAGAGATGCACGCCGTACTGCGCCTTGCGGGCGCCGAGGGCCGTGGCCGCCCAGTCGAGACGCTTGGACATGTCGGAAGACCTGCTTCGGATGGGCCTCTCCCGCGTCCGGCGGAAGAGGCCACGCAACAGCGCTCTCGCAGCCTCAGGCCGCGGCCGCCTTCTGGCTCTCCGCGTCCGGCTGCGGCCCCTTGGCGAAGCCGACGGCCAGGCGGTTCCAGCTGTTGATCGAGCAGATGGCGAGGGTCAGGTCGACCAGCTCGCGATCCTCGAACTGCGCCTTCACCGACTGGTAGATCGCCTCCGGCACCTGGCGGGTGTCGGCGACCAGGGTCAGCGCCTCGGCCCAGGCCAGCGCCGCCTGCTCGCGGGCGCTGAACAGGCCGTGCGCCTCGCGCCAGCCGGCGACGGCGTCCAGCCGCTGCTGGCCCTCGCCGGCCTGGCGCAGCGCCTTGGAATGCATGTCGAGGCAGTAGGCGCAGCCGTTGATCTGCGAGACCCGCAGGAAGATCAGCTCCTGCAGGGTCATCGGCAGGCCACAGCCCTCGAGATAGGTGTGCACGCCGTACTGGGCCTTGATGGCGCCGGGGGCGATGGCGGCGTAGTTGAGACGAGCGGACATTGGTCGAACCTTCCCAGTCTTGAGATCGGACCCGCCCATCGGGCGGTCTCGACATCAAGACGAGATGGCTTTCGCGGATGTGACAGGCCCGCCGGGAAAATCGTCAGGCCGCGTCCGGAACCGCCCGGCCGAAGCCGTTTTGCCCGGCCCAGGCCTCGATCGCGCGGGCGGCGGACAGCACCGCATGGTCGCCGCGGCGGCGGCCGATGATCTGCAGGCCGAAGGGCAGGCCGGCCTCGTCGCGGCCGAAGGGCAGCGCCACCGAGGGCAGCCCGGCCAGGGTCGGGCCATAGGCCAGCGCCAGCCAGTGGAAGTAGCTGGACAAAGCGGCGCCGTCGATCGTCGCCGGGTACCAGTCCTGCCACGGGAAGGGCGGATGGCCGGCCACCGGGCAGATCACCACGTCGACATCGGACAGGAAGGCGTCGGCATCGCGGACCACCCGGGTCTGCACGGTCAGCGCGCTGGCCACGTCGGCGAGGCCCAGCTTCATCCCGGCGGCGACATTGGCGCTGACGTTCGGCCCGACCTTGTCCGGCGTCGCCTCGACCTTCTCGCGGTGCGAGGCGACGAAGCCGACGGCGCGCAGCGTGGCGAAGGCCTGGTCCACCCCGGCCATGTCCACGGTGAAATCGACGCTGCCGCCCACCGCCGGCTCCAGCGCCTGGCGGGCGGCCCGGAAGCTGCGGCGGACGCGGCTGTCGACCGGGGCGAAGCCGAGATCCTCGGTGAAGGCGACGGTCAGGCCGCCGAGTTCGACCGGGTCGAGCGCGCGGAAGGGCTCGCCCTCGGCGCCGAGCGACAGCGGGTCGCGCGGGTCGTGGCCGACCATGGCGGACAGCATCAGGGCGGCATCGGTCACGGTGCGGGCCATCGGCCCATCGACCGACAGCGGCGACCAGCCATGGCCGCGGGTCTCGGTCGGGATCAGGCCCGGTGTCGGGCGGAAGCCGACGATGCCGCAATAGGCGGCCGGGGTGCGCAGGCTGCCGGCGAGGTCGGAGCCGGTGGCAAGCGGGACCATGCCGCAGGCCAGCGCCACCGCCGAGCCGCCGGAGGAGCCGGCACAGGTCAGGTCGTGATCAAAGGGATTGCGGGTCGGGCCGAACACCTCGTTGCGGGTGTTGGCGCCGGCGCCGAATTCCGGCGTGTTGGTCTTGGCCAGCACGATCGCCCCGGCATCACGCAGCACCGCCACCACCCGCTCATCCGCCGCCGGCACGTTCTCGGCGAACAGCGGCGAGCCATAGGCGGTCAACAGCCCTTCGGTCTCGCTGAGGTCTTTCACTCCGATCGGCAGCCCGTGCAGCGGCCCGAGGGCGTCGCCGCGGCGCACCACGGCCTCGGCCGCCCGCGCCTCGGCCCGGGCCCGGTCATAGGCCTTGGCGGTGATGGCGTTCACCGCCGGGTCGGCCGCCTCGATCCGGGCGATGCAGCTCTCGACCAGATCGACCGGCGAGACCTCCCCCGCCCCGATCAGGCGCCGCAGTTCCACCGCCTCGAGATCGCACAGCTCCGCCATGACCGCCTCTTGCTCCGGAATTCTTGTCCGGCAAATCTGCGGGGCCGCGGCGGACAGCGTCAACCGCGATCGGCGGCCACCAGATCCGCGTAGTCCGGATGGCGCTCGATGAAGGCGGCGATGAACGGGCAGAGCGGCCGGATGGTCAGCCCGGCGGCGCGGATCAGGTCCAGCGTGCCGCGCGCCAGGGCGGTGCCGACGCCGCGGCCGGACAGCGCCTGCGGCACTTCGGTGTGGACCAGCTCGACCACATCGCCGTCGCGGCGATAGGAGACGAAGGCGGTGATGCCGTCGACCGCCATCTCGTAGCGGCTCAGCGCCGGATTGTCGGCCACCTCGGCCATCGCTGCTCCTCCATCGGATTCGGTGCGGGCAGTATGGCCCGGCCGTCCCGCCCGCACAAAAAGGGTACACAAACCATCCGAGGCATGATCCAACTTTGCGCTTGGGCAGGGGAATCGCCCCGGCATCCGGGTTCTCGGCCATGCCCGACCCGCGCCAGGCGGCGACGGATCAATGTGGGATTGGGCAGGATGTTCATCGCACTTCTGAAATCGATCGTCCGGACCGGCAGCCTGCGGGTGATCGACGCCGCCGGCGTCGCCCACAAGATCGGCGACGACTCGCCGCCCCGCGCCGTGATCCGGCTGAAGTCGCGTCGGCTGGCCTACTCCCTGGCGCTGAACCCTGGCCTGGCGCTGGGCGAGGCCTATATGGACGGCCAGCTGACGATCGAGGAAGGTTCGCTCTACGACTTCCTGGCGCTGCTGGCGCAGAACTTCAAAGTCGATCGCCATGGCTGGCTGGCGCTGGTCGAGCGGGTGACCCGCGGGCTGAAGCAGACCAACCCGATCGGCAAGGCGCAGCGCAACGTCGCCCATCACTACGACCTGTCGGCCCAGCTGTACGACCTGTTCCTCGACACCGACCGCCAGTATTCCTGCGCCTATTTCGCCACCCCCGGGGACAGCCTGGAGACGGCGCAGCTGAACAAGAAGCGGCACATCGCCGCCAAGCTGCTGTTCGACCGGCCGGGTCTGAAGACGCTGGACATCGGCTCCGGCTGGGGCGGGCTCGGGCTCTACCTCGCCCGCGAGGCCGGGGCCGACGTCACCGGCGTGACCCTGAGCACCGAGCAGCACAAGCTGAGCACGGCGCGGGCGGCCGCGGCCGGGCTGGCGGATCGGGCGCAGTTCCACCTGCGCGACTATCGGCAGGAGGCCGGGCCCTATCAGCGCATCGTCTCGGTCGGCATGTTCGAGCATGTCGGCAAGCGCAACTACGCCGAGTTCTTCGCCAAGCTGCACGGCCTGCTGGCCGATGACGGCGTCGCCCTGATCCACAGCATCGGCTATTCCGACACGCCGGGCCCGATCAACCCGTTCATCCGCAAATACATCTTCCCGGGCGCCGACCTGCCGACCCTGTCGGAACTGGCGACGATGGCGGAGCGCCACGGCCTCTATGTCACCGATGTCGAGGTGCTGCGCATCCACTACGCCGAGACGCTGCGGCACTGGCGCGAGCGCTTCATGGCCCGCCGGGCCGACGCCGCGAAGCTCTACGACGAGCGCTTCTGCCGGATGTGGGAGTTCTATCTGGCGCTGTGCGAGGTCGGCTTCCGCTACCGCACCACCGTGGTGTTCCAACTGCAATTCGCCAAGCGCATCGACACCGTGCCGATCACCCGCGACTACATGGTCGAGCGCGAGCGCGCGATGGCGCTGACCGACGCCGGCGACAGCCTGCCGGAACCAAGTCGGGCCGCGGGCTGAGACGAGAACGGCCCGCCGGGGATCGGCGGGCCATTCGGGAAGTCAGGAGGCACAATCCGCCGCCGGGACCAGGGTCGGGGCGCGGCGGTCGAGCCGCAGGCTGACCATCGCCACCGCGACGCCGACCAGGGGCACCAGCGCCGCCACCCAGGGCACTGCGCCGAGGCCGGGCCCGTGCTCGATCACCTGGCCGCCGAGCCAGGCGCCCAGTGCGTTGCCGAGGTTGAAGGCGGCGATGTTGAAGCTGGAGGCCAGGCTCTGGCCGGCGCCTTCCGCCTTCTCCATCACCCACATCTGCAGCGGCGCGACGGTGGCGAAGCCGGCGGCGCCGAGCAGGCCGACGAAGACCACGGCCAGGACGGTGCTGTGCACGGCGAAGGTCATCAGCCCCAGCACCACGGCCAGGACCAGCATGCTGCCCAGCACCGTCGGCACCAGCCAGCGATCGGCGAACCTGCCGCCAGCCAAGTTGCCGACCACCAACCCGCCGCCGAACACCAGCAGGATCGGAGACACCGCCCGTTCCGACACGCCGGTGATCTGGGTCAGGATCGGCGCGATATAGGTGAAGACGGCGAAGACGGCGGCGAAGCCCAGCACGGTGGTCAAGAGGCCCAGCAGCACCGGGCGGCGCGCCAGCACCTTCAGATCCTGCCGCCAGTCCGACTCCTCGGCCGGCGCCTCGTCCTTCGGCACGGCGACGGCGATCACGGCGAGGGCGACGAGGCCGACCGCGGTCACCGCCCAGAAGGTGGCGCGCCAGCCGAAGCCCTGGCCCAGCCAGGTGCCGAAGGGCACGCCCAGGATGTTGGCGACGGTCAGGCCGGTGAACATGATGGCGATGGCCGAGGCGCGCTTCTGCGCCGGCACCAGGCCGGTGGCGACCACCGAGCCGACGCCGAAGAAGGTGCCGTGGGCAAAGGCCGTCAGCACCCGCGCCGCCATCAGCGTGGCGTAGTCGGGCGCCACCGCACAGGCCAGGTTGCCGAGGGTGAAGATCACCATCAGCCCCAGCAGCACGGACTTCCGCGACATCCGGCCGGTCAGGGTGGTGAGGATCGGCGCGCCGGCGACGACGCCGAGCGCATAGCCGCTGATCAGCAGGCCGGCGATGGAGATCGAGACGCCGAGATCGGTCCCGACCTCCATCAGCAGGCCCATGATCACGAATTCGGTGATGCCGATGCCGAAGGCACCGACCGCGAGGGCATAGAGGGCAACGGGCATGACGGCCACCTTGCGATGAAAGCTCACCGCTAGATGGTCGTCGCGCCCGGCTTGGACTATGCTTCCGGAAAGCCAATCAGTTGTGACGCGGCTTCCAAGATGCCGAACCTCCTACTCCGCCGCGATCGCCTGCCCCTGGCCCGCACGGCGCGCCGCGATACGCTGCTGCCGCCGCCCCTCGCGGATCTTCGCCCGCTCCAGCTCGCGCCTGCGCTTGGCCGCCGCCACCCGGGCCGCCTTGCGCTCATCCGCCGTCTCGGCCTCGTGCAGCGCCACTGCGGCGTGGCCGAGCTGGCCGATCAGCCGGTCCTGGCGCTGGGCGTAGCGGAACGAGGCCAGCAGCGCCTCGTCGTTCATCGCCGTTTGGCAGTAGTAGCGCTCGAACACCTTCATGTTGAAGTCGAGCACATGCGAATAGACGTGCCGCCGGTCGTCCCGCCACTGGTGGCTGAAGCCGTGCATGACGATATCGTAGCTCGGGAAATAGAACAGCCGCGGGTCGCTCGGGGCGTTGCGGCGGAAGAACTCGTCCATCGCCGCGCGCAGGATCGCCTTCGACACCGCATTGGCAGACAGGCAGGTCACCGGCCGGAAGGTCGCGGTCAGCGGGATCGGCGACACCGTGAACAGCACCGCCGCATCCGGCCGGAAGCCGCGGATCAGCGCGTGGATCGCCTGCAGGTTCTCCAGGTTCTCGGCATGGCTGGTGACGCGGAACTTGTGCCGAGCCGGGTCGTATTTGTCCTTCGGCACCGCCCGCCAGAACACCTCGCCGGTCGGCTCGTCGTACCACACCTCGGACAGGCCGAGGGTAATGACGAACAGCTCCGCCTCGTCGAACAGCGCCTTGGTCCGCAGCCGCACTGCCTCGTCATAGCCGAACTCGGCGGCATCATAGCCGTGCCACAGCTCGGCCTGCGGCGTCTTGCCCAGCCAGGCCCATTCGAATTGCTGGCGGATGGCGAAGGTGTTGACCATGCCGTCGCCCATGCTCGAGACATAGGCCAGGTTGTCGCGCTTGGTCAGCACGTTGAAGCCGGCCTTGTGCAGATAGCGGCTGATGTTCTCGGCGAAGCAGGAGCCGAAGGCGACGATCGGCGTGTCCCGGGTCACGAACCGCTCCGCCGGCATCCAGCCCTTGGCGAAATAGTCGGAGACGACGCCGGCGCGCTCGAGCGACGTGTCGCTCGGATAGAAGTTCGTCGTCTCGCCGCGGAAGAACGTCGCGCTGGCCTTGCGCTGCGCGCCGTCCTGCTCGACCAGGATTCTGGACATGGGAGATCCCTTCCGTCTAGCGGCCCAGTCCGGCTGGGCCGGCAGCACCTCGAAACCAGTTTTGATGCGTTGCAGCATGACAGGGTGTCGTTTCCGAATCCACCCCTCGCCAGATCGAAACCTTGAATCCAGAGATTTCGACGAACCGAGCCACAGCTCTCCAGCCGAGAAACGCCCATGGACATCAACCGTTCCGGTGAAATGGAAGTCTTCGTGCGGGTGGTGGAGGAAGGCAGCTTCTCCGCCGCCGCCCGCCGCCTCGGCCTGACGCCGTCGGCCGTCGCCAAGCTGATCGGCCGGCTGGAGGACCGGCTGGGGGTGCGCCTCCTCGCCCGCTCCACCCGCAGCCTGCGGCCGACGCCGGAGGGCGATCTGTTCTACGAGCAGGCCAGCCGCATCCTGGCCGACATCGCCGAGGCCGAGGCCGGCGTCTCCGGCTCCTCGGCACCGCGCGGGCGGCTTCGGATCAGCGCCTCGATCCCGTTCGGCACCCATTGCGTGGTGCCGCTGCTGCCGGAGTTCCGCGCCCGCTTCCCGGCGGTGACGCTGGATGCCAGCCTGACCGACGAGGTGGTGGACATCCTGGCCGAGCGCACCGACGTCGCCATCCGCCACGGGCCGCTGCGCGACAGCAGCCTGCAGGCCCGCAAGCTGGGCGCCAGCCGGCGTGCCCTGATCGCCGCGCCGTCCTATCTCGAGCGCCGCGGCGTGCCCCAGACGCCGGCCGACCTGGCCGGGCATGATTGCCTGACCTTCAACTACCGCCGCAGCTTCACCGACTGGATCCTGGCCGGGCCGGAGGGGCCGCGGCCGATGCAGGTGAGCGGGCCCGTGGTGGTCAACAACGGCGAGACGCTGCGCCAGGCGGTGCTGGCCGGGATGGGGATCGGCCGCACCGCCCTCTACCACGTCATGCCCGACCTCGCCGCCGGCCGGCTGGTCGAGCTGCTGCCGGAGTACGACCCGCACGAGATGGAGGAGATCCACGCCCTGTTCCTGGGCCGCGGCACCATGCCGGCCCGGGTGCGCGCCTTTATCGACTTTCTGGTCGAACGGCTGCGCTTCGAGTAAGTGCTATCCTCGCGCCGCTAGGGCCGGCAGGTCGTCCCAGGCGTAGAGCAGGTTGTCGGAGCGCCAGAGCGGACCGGGGTCGGTGTAGGCGCCGGCGCGGCGGCCGCCCTGGGCCTCGTAGAAGGCGATCGCCGGGTCGTTGCCGACCACCACGCCGAGGCCGAGCGCCGCATAGCCCCGCTCGGCCAGCGCCGCGGCCATGGCGGCGAGCAGCCGGCGGCCGATGCCGCGGCGGGCGAAGTCGCGGCCGACATAGAGGTACTTGACCTCGCCCCGGTCGCCGAAGGCGGGGTCGCCCGGCGGCCCGGCCAGGCCGAAGCCGGCCAGCGTGCCGTCGATCTCGGCGACGAGGGCAGTCTGCGCCGGATCGGCCAGGGTCGCCTCCCAGCGGGCCTGACGGCGGCCGACGTCGAGCGCGGCCGCGGCCTGGGGCGGCGCCAAGTCGCGATAGGTGTCGCGCCAGACCGCGACATGCAGCGCGGCGATGGCCGGCGCATCGGCCGCGACGGCGGGGCGGACGATGTCAGTAGGGATCGCTGGCCTCCAGGATTTCCTGCCCCATCAGGGCGCAGGTGTCGGGGATCTGGGCGTAGAGGAAATGCGTCCGGTACTCGGCCTTGTAGATGAAGCCCCAGACTTCGAGCACGTCGAAACGGCCTTCGCCCTGCAGGGCCTTGACCGTGCCCACGGCCTTCGCGGTGTCGTCGACCGACAGCTCGGTGTCCTCGCCGAAATGGAACGCCAGCAGCGTGCGGGCATGGGCGACGGCATCGGTGGCACAGGGATGGGCGGCCTGAGCCCGGGCGGGACCGGCGGCGGCCAGCATCGCGGCGGTGAAGGCCGCGACCGCAGCGAGAGGCCGGAGCGTCATGCCGCGGTCTGCGCCGCATCCCGGGCCTGGGCGCGCTGCACCGCCGGACGCGTGGCCAGGGTGGCGAGGTAGGCCGCCAGCGTCGGGTTCTCCGGCAGCTTGCCCCAGCCCTGCAGCCATTGCAGCAGCGACCCGATCAGCACGTCGGCGGCGCTGAACCGGGCGCCGAGCAGATAGGGACCGCCGGCCTGCAGCGCCGTCTCGACCCGCCGCAGCGCCTCGGGGAAGGGGCACCAGCCGAGCGTGCTGGCCGGCGGCTCCTCGCGCCGCGGGAACACCGAATCGGACAGAGCGGGCTCGAGCACCGATGGGCAGTAGCCGATCCAGGTGGCGTAGGCCGCACGCTCGCGCGAGCCGACCGGCGGCGCGAGGCCGGCCTCGGGCAGGGTGTCGGCGACATAGGCGCAGATCGCGGCGCTCTCGGTCACCACCGCCGGCGGCGACCAGTCCCCGGCCGGGCCGCGGTCGATCAGCGCCGGCACCTTGCCCGCCGGGTTGATGGCGAGATAGGCGGGGTCCTTGTGTGTCGCCTTGGCGAAGTCGTGCTGGGCGACCGCGAACGGCACCCCCGTCTCCTCCAGCAGCCACAGGATGCGGCTGGAGCGGGAGCGCGGCGCGTGGTGCAGGATGAAGCGCGGCGTGGTCATGGTCCTCCCCCGAGGAATGTCGTCGTGGCGGCAGTGAACCACAGATGCGGATTGTGAAGCCAGGACGGCTCAGCCCGGTCCGGTCAACCCATCCTCGACCCCGCGCACCTCCTCGACAAGCCAGGCGCGGAAGGCGGCCAGCTTGGGCGTCCGCCACACGGCCGGCCGGGCGGCGACGTAATAGGCGAACCGTGTCGGCCAGGGCCGGTCGAGCGCCAGCACCAGCCGGCCGGCGGCGATCTCCTCCTCGACATAGAGGTCACGGATCAGCGCCAGCCCCTGGCCGGCGATCGCCGCCCGCACCAGCAGCAGGTCGCTGTCGAAGGCGGGGCCGCGCTCGGCCCGCGGATCCTCGATCCCCTGCGCCGCCAGCCACAGCCGCCAGTCGGCCCGGTCACCGTCCTGCAGCAGCGGGAAGGCCAGGCAGTCGGCCGGCGCCGTGATCGGCGGACCGCGGCGCAGCAGATCCGGGCTGGCGACCGGCAGCAGGCGCGGCGCCAGCAGGGGCTCCGACACCAGCCCCGGCCAGTGGCCGAGGCCGTGGCGCAGCACCACGTCGACCCGGCCGAGATCGGACAGCGCCGTGGTCGCCTCCACCCGCACCTCGATCTCCGGATGGCGGGCGGTGAAGCGGCCGAGCCGCGGCACCAGCCAGGAGGCGGCGAAGGCCGGCGCGGTGCTGACCGTCAGCGTCTCCCGCCGGCCCTCCACCGCCAGCAGGTCGAGCGCCTCGGCCAACTGGTCGAAGCCGCGCTGGACCAGCGGATGCGCCCGGGCGCCGGCCTCGGTCAGGCGGATGCCGCGGTGGTCACGCTCGAACAGCACCAGGCCCAGCCGCTGCTCCAGCAGCTTGAGCTGCTGGCTGACCGCGCCCGGGGTCACGCCCATGGCCTCGGCCGCCGCCTTGACGCTGCCGCGCCGGCCGATCTCGGCATAGGCCCTGAGGCCCAGGAGAGGAAGTGGCCCGGTCATGGCCTGAGTTTAGCTGAGCTAAATCCAGTCGGCATGGAATCTCGTTTGCTCTGCCGCTGTCGATCCCGCCAGACTTTAGCCAATCTATGCAAGGAGTGACATCATGCGGGAACGGGCGACGGGCGGCCGCTGGGTCCTGGTGGGCATCGGCTTTGCGGCGCTGGCGCTGTCCTTCTCGGTCCGCGCCGTGCTCGGGCTGTCGATGCCGGCGATCGAGGCGGAGCTGGGCTGGGACCGCAGCGTCCTGTCTGGGGCCAGCGCGCTGGCGCTGTGCGTCATGGCGGCGATGGCGCCGCTGATGGGCGCCGCGGTCGACCGGCACGGCCCGCGCCGCCTGCTGGCCGGCGGGCTGCTGCTGATCGCCGCCGGCGCCGCGATCGTGGCCATGGGTCACTCCATCGCCCTGTTCCTGCTCGGCTTCGGCATCGTCGCCGCGATCGGCTTCACCGCGGTCGGCACCAACATCGTCGCCGCGGCGGTGGCCCGGCGTTTCAGCGAGGAGCGCGGCCTGGCCACCGGCATTGCCACCGCCGGCGCCACCGCGGGCCAGCTGGTGCTGGTGCCGCTGGTGGCGCTGCTGGCCGCGGGCACGGCCTGGCGCGCCGGCTTCGCCGCCCTGGCCGCCGCCTGCCTGGTGCTGGGCCTCGCCGCCTGGGCGGCGCTGCGCGGCGAACCGGCCCCGGCGCCGCCGTCGCGGCAGGAGTCGGATGCGGGCGGCCCGGCGGCGCTGATGCGCAGCCCGGTGTTCCATCTGCTGTTCTGGAGCTTCGCGATCTGCGGCTTCACCACCACCGGGGTGATCGAGACGCATCTGCTGCCCTTCGCCGCCCGATGCGGCTTCCCGCCCTTGCCCAGCGCCGCCGCCTATGGCGTGCTGTCGGCGGTGAACCTGGCCGGGATGGTGCTGGCCGGCTGGCTGGCCGACCGGGTCGGCCGGCCGCTGCTACTGGGCGTGATCTACCTGGCGCGGGCCGCCAGCTTCATCCTGCTGATCGGCCTCGGTCCCGACATCCGCTGGCTCTATGTCTTCGCCGTGGTGTTCGGCCTGTTCGACTATTCGACCGTGCCGGTGACGGTCAGCCTGGCGGCGAGCCATCTCGGCACCGCCCGGCTGGGTCTGGCGATGGGGCTGATCTCGGCCGGCCATGCCGCGGGCGGGGCGCTGGGCGCCTTCCTGGGCGGGGTGGTGTTCGACCGCTTCGCCGACTATGCCCCGCTCTGGGCCGGCTCGATCGGCCTCGCCGTCCTGGCCGGCCTCCTGGCCCTGGCCCTGCCCCGCCGGACGACGCTGCCGGTGGCGGCGTGAGGGCTCAGATCGCCAGCGACAGCGCCGGCGGCCTCACCCCTTCCAACTCCAGCAGCGCCGCCTTGCGGTGCAGGCCGCCGCCATAGGCTGTCAGGGTGCCGTCGCTGCCGACCAGGCGATGGCAGGGCACCACCACCGAGATCGGGTTGGCGCCGTTCGCGGCGCCGACGGCACGGGCCGCCTGCGGCCGATCGAGCTGCAGCGCCATGTCGCGATAGGTCAGGGCGGTGCCGCAGGGGATGTCGCAGAGCGCCGCCCAGACCAGGCGCTGGAACGGCGTGCCGAAGGGCGCCATCGGCAGTGCGAACGCCCGGCGCCGGCCGGCGAAGTATTCGCCGAGCTGATCCGCGACCGGGCGCAACGCGGCGGGATCGGCCGGCCCCGTCTGCAGCCCCTCCCGGGCCACGCGGCGCTGGCTGAAGGTCGGGGTGCCGTCGGCGCCGTCGAAATCCAGGCCGACCAGGGCGCCGGTGGCGTCGACCAGGGCCAGCATCGGGCCGAGCGGCGTGTCGACCCAGCCGGCGGTGATCGGGGGGATGGGATCGGCGAAGATCATGGCCGCATCCCAGCCGGCGGCGGCAATGCTGGCAACCCGGATCTTGCGGCGCTCATGCCCCCGCGGGCCGGCCGAAGCGCCGCCGCTCGCCGCCCCGCACCAACTCCACCGCCAGATCCGGATGCCCGGACGGCAGCAGCGGGTCGGTGAGCCGCTCGCCGAAGCTGCGGCGCAGGCCGAAGACATGGCACAGCATCAGGTTGGTGGTCAGCCCGGGCCCGCTGGAATAGACCCGCCAACCGCCATCGGTGGCGATCGCCCCCTGCTTCACCAGGCCCCAGTCGGCGCCGGCCGCGTAGCGATCGGCGAAGGCGGCATCGCTTGAGCTGAAATAGGCGTTGCGCTGGCGCGGCGACGCGTTCGGCACCACCTCGGTCGATGCCACCGGGCTGGCCTGCAGCAGGATCCGCCACACCGCATCCGCCTCGCCATGCGCCGCCATCGCCTCGCCGGCGCGGAGATGGGCGTGGGTGTACATCAGCCCGATCTCGCGGCCGAAGAAAGCGGCGGATTCGGCCCGGCGGAACAGGGTCTCGACCCCGCCGCGATAGGTCACCGGCCGGTCCATCAGCCGGATGCCGTCGGGGAAGGTCAGGTGCTCGCGGATCAGCTCGAGATGGCGCTCGACCGCCTCGCCGGCGAACAGCCCGGCGATCAGCGCCCGCTTCATCGGCAGCAGCGAGTAATGCAGGCCGGTGCGGGTATCGTCGGGGTGCAGCAGCAGCTCGGCGACGGTGCCGTCCGGGTTGAACACGGCATAGCCGGCCAGCACGCCGTCGCGCACCAGATGGCGCTGCAGGTCCCAGTGCATCGACCCGGCCAGGGCCTCGATCTCGCGCGCCTTGGCCGGCCGGCCGGCATGGTCCAGCACCCCGGCCCAGCGGTTGAGCTGCTGGGTCAAGAGCGCCACGGTCCAGGCGCTGACCATCCAGTCGCGCAGATGCGGGTCGACCGGCTGCAGCGAATCGTTCCAGTCGCCCTCGCCGTAGCGCAGCAGCCGGGTGCCGGGGATGAACCGCTCCTGCACCACCGCGACGATGCGGTCGATATGGGCCGAGACCGGGTCCCGCCGCTCGGTGCGGGAAAAATCCTGCTCGTTGCGCCAGGCCACCGGCTCGTCCAGGAAGGCCATGTCGCCGGTGGCCTCGATGTAGTCGCACAGCGCCTTCAGCGGCCAGACGATGACGTCGCCATGGGCGTGCCGGTCCTGGATCGGGGCGTAAGGCTCCAGCATGAACCATTGCGGCCAGTCGCCCCGGCTCTCGTATTGCTGGGCAAAGACCGTGCGCAGCACCTCCTTGGCCGCGGCGTCGTGCTCCAGCGCCAGCAGGAACTCCAGTGCGCCCTGGCAGACGTCGCGGGTGCCCCAGGCGCCACCGGTATACTGCTCCAGCCCGTGCGGCACGGTCAGATGGATCATCGCGTCATGCGCCAGCCAGGGGAAGGCGGCGTCCAGCGCCGCGCCCTCCGACCCGCCGCCGGTGACCCGCAGGCCGCGCGTCACCTCCGCCCAATGGGCATTGGCCGAGCCCAGCATCTCGTCGAAGGACACGCCGGCGGCATAGCGGTCGGCCAGGGCGGCGGCCGCCGCCGGATCGGTCAGCGACCCGGTGACGGCGAAGCCGAAGCCGGCGACCGGGCCGGTGCGCAGCGCGATGTACCCGCCGCCCCGCCCCTGCCCGTCGGCATAGAACAGCTCGTCGCCGCCGACCGCCTCGATCGCGTCGGGCGTCGGGGTCACCAGGTGGTAGACCGAGTCGGGATAGCGCTGGCCCCACAGCCAGTCCGGGTCGGGCCGGAAGGCGATGCGCTTGCCGGCGGCGTCGATCGAAACCCGCCCGGCCTGCTCGAGCTCCCGCTCGCCGAGCACGAGATGGCCGAGGACGAGGAAGCGGCAGGGCGCGCCCTCCACCTCCACCCGCCATTGCATCGCCGTGTCGGCGCCGGAGACGGCAGCGCGGACGGTGACGGTGCGGCCGCGGAAGCGGTAGATCCAGCGGGCCTCCGCCAGACCCATCTCGAAGGCCGAAGGCACCGACAACAAGCGCCAGCCCTCGCCCGCATCGACCAGGATGCGCAGGCCGGAGGCGCGGGTGATGTTGTACGGATCGCGCGAGACCGAGAACAGCTTGTGGAACGAGGTGTTGCCGATGGTCAGCTGGGCGGCGAAGACGCCATGCGCCCAGACCGTGGCACAAAGCAGCCCGTCGGTCGGCAGCAGCGCGGCGCCGGAGCGCAGCAGCGCGCCGTGGCGGCGGCGCAGGTCGCGCTCCTTGGCCCGCAGCACAATGTGCCGGTTCAGGTTGCCCTCATCGACGAAGAAGGATTGCACCGCGCCGTCCCGCCGCTCCTCCAGCCGCCGGGCCGGCCAGAGGCGGTCCAGCGCGGCCGTGTCGAGATCCTCGGCCACCAGCGGCGGCGAATCCTGCAGCAGGCCACGCACCGGCGTCTCCAGCGCCACCTCGGCCGGGCGGAAGGCCTCGGCGGCCTGCAGCGCCCGGTCGACCACGGCCAGGTCGTCATCCACCGACGCCCCCTTGTGGTCCGGTACGAACAGGCCGAAGAAGCTCCAGGCCGCCTTGGCGCCGGGCGCCAGCGGGACCAGGGCGGAGGCAATGGCCGGGCAGGCGACCTCGTGCTGCAGCCGTTCGTCCGGCAACTCGCCCGTCACCTCGGCCCGGTCGCGGAAGCCGGGACCGAAGCTCTGCGCCGCATCGGTGGCGAAGCCGGCCGCGCCCTCCAGGCAGCCATGCGCCACCCAGGGGATCCGGCCGCCCTGGGCCAGGGCCTGGCGGCTCATCACCACCGGGCCGAGGCGCGGGTGCCGACCGATGTGGTGGTCGATATATTGCGAGGCATAGGCCTCGTTGTTCATCAGGAAGCCGCGGCTGCCGAGGCCGATATCCTGAAGCAGCACCGCCGAGACCTCGGCCGCCGCCGGGCCCTTGTTCTCGACCTCGACCCGCCACAGCCAGAGATCGGCGTCCGGCGCCAGCCACAGCGTGACGCGATGCGAGAGGCCTTCGCTCTCTCCGCCCCAGACGAATCGGTCCGGCCCGACGCCGGCCTGCAACCGCGCCGCCGGCCCGACCGCCTCGACCACGCGGCCGCCGCCGAGCCGCAGCAGCACCCGGCCGATGCCGCCCGCGATCGGCGAGCCCAGCACCTGGTTGACCAGCACCGGGTCGCTCTTCTCGTCCACCCGGTGCGACAGTGCGAACAGCGCGCCGTTCGGCAGCAGGGCGGCGGCGAGGCCGGTGTTGTTGGCGATCCGGCGCAGCCCGAGACTGGTGTCGCGCGGCAGGATGAAGTCGGCCGTCATTGTTGTTCCCTCCGTCCGGGTTCCCTTCTACCCCGGCCCGGAGCCTATGCCTATGGGACCCGATGCCTGCCTTGGCGCCGTCGCAATTCGCCTCTCTACTCCGGCCCAACCGCAACCCATCCGGGGACCGACCATGACCCGATTCCGTTCCAGCCTGCTCGCCGCTGCCCTGCTCGCCGCCGTCGCGGTGCCGGCCGTGATCGTCGCCACGACACCGGCCCTGGCCGCCGAGGCCGCCGCGCCAACGCTGACGATGACCGGCGAGGGCAGCGCCAGCGCCGCGCCCGACCAGGCCACCATCACCAGCGGCGTCACCAGCGAGGGCAAGACCGCGCGCGAGGCCGTGGACGCCAACAGCAAGGCCATGGCAGCGCTGATCGACGCCTTCAAGAAGGCCGGCATCCAGGCCGCCGACCTGCAGACCAGCGGCTTCTCGGTGCAGCCGCGCTACGCCGCGCCGGAGGAGGGCTCGGGCGAGGCGCCGAAGATCGACGGCTACGAGGTGCGCAACCAGGTGACCGTGCGGGTGCGAGACCTGACCAAGCTGGGCGCCGTGCTGGACACCGCGGTCGGCACCGGCGCGAACCAGATCGACGGCATCGGCTTCGGCCTGGCCGACCCCGCACCGGTGCTGGACAAGGCGCGCGAGGCCGCGGTGGCGGACGCCAAACGCAAGGCCGAGCTGATCGCCAAGGCCGCCGGGGTGAAGCTGGGCCGCATCCTGGCGATCGCCGAGCCGGGGTCGGAACCCGGGCCGCGCCCGATGATGGCCGCGTACGCCATGGAAAAGATGGCCGCCGTCCCGGTCGAGGCCGGCGAGAGCGAATTCAAGGCACGGGTGACCGTGACCTGGGAGATCGCGCAGTAAGCACGCCCGATCGAGGCCGGAGCCGCCCCCTCACCCTCCCCGCCCCAGCGGGGCGGGCCCCGCCCCCACCC
>NZ_JASATH010000009.1:0-77396 GCF_038440215.1 Inquilinus sp. OTU3971
CTAGCCCCAATCGCTGTCAGCCGCCACCCTTAACCTGACAGAGCCCCGTTTGGTGCCGCAGCCTGGACCTTGGCGCCCGAACGCCTCTGGGTTTCCTCGGCTCTGGCAATGAGCCAGTCGACGAATGCGCCGATCTCCGGATTGCCGAGATTCTCCTCGCTGCAGACGCAGTGATAGTTCTTGGCTGCCGGGACGCTGAGCGAAAGCGGCTGCACCAGCCGTCCCTCGTCGAGATCGCGGGACGAGATCACGTCGTCGATCAGCGCGACGCCCTGGCCGTCGCGAGCCGCCTGGAGGACCAGGCCGAAATCGTCGAAATACACATCGGCGGCGCCGGGATACGGGACCCGCGCCAGGGCCAGCCAGCGCCGCCATTCGCTGCCGTCGTCCTCATGCAGCAGACGATGGCCGGAAAGGTCGGACGGATGGCGGATGCCCTTCGGCCCGCGCAGCAGCACGGGGCTGCAGACCGGCGTCAGCTGCACCCCGTGCAGGAGCCGCCACCAGAAGCCGGGCCAGGGAGGGTTGCCGTAAATCACGGCCACGTCGATCCGCCGCCAGTCGACCTGTTCGAACTCGATCACCGTCGCAACCCGCAGGCGGATGTGTCGGTGGTCGGCCAGGAATCCGAAGACATGGGCAATGAACCAGGTGGCGCCGAGCACGGGCGGCATGCCGACGGTCAGAAGGGTTTCAGGCCGCTCGGCCGAAACCCGCCGCGTGAGGTCGTCGACACCGGACACGATCTCCGCCAGGGCCCGCGCCACCGACCGCTGCAGGGCCAGGCCTTCGTCGGTCAGGACCAGCCGCCGTCCGACACGGCGGAACAAGGCCAGATTCAGCGTGGACTGCAAAGATCGCAGTTGCTGGCTGATCGCCCCCGGCGTCACGTGCAGCTCCGCGGCTGCGGCGCCGACGTGACCCAGCCGGGCGACACTCTCGAAGACGCGCAAGGCATGCAGGGGCGGTAAGGGCATAAGCCAGATCGTTTAGTTTGGTTGGGAGATTTTGAAGAAGATCATTTAGCTTGTCAAAATTCTGCACCCCCCTGATGGTTTGTCGCAGCGAGCCCGCAGACGGCTTGCTTCGGCACAATCAACCGACGGGGAGACCAAACAATGGGCACGCTTCCATCGCGACTTTCATCGACGATCATCTTCGGATTTTCGGCACTCTGCTCCACGGTCGCCATGGCGGGCGGCACTGTTCCATCCTTCATCCAGAACGGAACGCTCAAGGTCTGTACGGCCGGCGATTTCCCTCCGATGGAATACTATGAGCATCCCGGCGACACCCAGATGGTCGGGGTCGAGATCGATGTCGTGTCGGCGCTCGCTCGGATCTGGAACGCCAAACCGGACTATGTGATCGCGCCGTTCACGGGCCTCCTGTCTTCACTCGAGGCGCGGCGCTGCGACCTGGTCGCCAGCGGCATCTCGGTCACCCCCGAGCGGCTGAAGACCTATGACGCGCTGCCCTATTTCAACACCGCGGTGGTCGTCCTGACGTCAGCCTCCGACACCGCGACGGCCCGGCCGGAAGACCTGTCGGGCAAAGTCATCGCGATCGAGGCCGGCACCACCTACGAGGCACGGGCGGAGGATCTCAACAGCACGCTCCGGGCCAGCGCACGGCCCGAGGTGACGGTGCAGACCTACCCTTCGGCCGCGGCCGTGATCCAGCAGATCCTGGTGGGCCGTGCCGCCGCGACCTTCACGCAGGACACGACCGCCATCTTCCGCCGCAACCAGGTGCCCGACGCGCTGCGCATCGCCTATACCTATCCGGACCACAACACCTACGGCCTCTATATCCGCCGAAACGGCGACGACCTGCAGTCGCTGCGGCAGGCCTTCGTAACGCTCGAGCAGAGCGGCGAGCTGGCGGCGATCGCGGCCAAGTGGGGCATCGCCGAGAAAGCCCTGGCTGCCGTGCCCGGCCCGCAATAGGCGCTGCCGGTCCCGATGTTCGATCCAGCTTTGTTTCTGTCGGCCCTGTTCGGGTGGCCGCTGGCGCAAGGGGCGCTGATCACCCTCGCGCTGTCGATTGCCGTCCAGGTGGTGTCGTTTCTGCTGGGCATGGGCGCCGCCTCCCTGGCGGCGTCCCGACGCCCCGTGCCCCGCTGGGGCATGACCGTCTATGTCTGGCTGTTCCGCGCCTCCCCCGCGCTGCTGGTGCTGCTGTTCGTCTGGAACGGCCTGCCGCAGATGATCCCGCAGCTTCAAGCCGGCTGGTTCTCGCCCTTCCTGGCGGCCTTCCTGGCGCTGACCCTGATCCAGGTCGCCTATTTGACGGAGATCCTGCGCAGCGCCTATGCCGCGATCCCGATCGGCCAGCGCGAGGCCGCGGCGGCGCTCGGCCTGCACCGATGGCAGATCTTCCTCCTGGTGATCCTGCCGCAAGCGATGCGCATTGCCCTGCCGGCCCTCGTCAACGAGTTCATCTCGCTGCTCAAGACCACCTCCCTCGCCACCGTCATCTCGCTGAAGGAGTTGATGACCGTGACCTCCTTCGCCATTGCGACCAGCTTCCGCTTCCTGGAGTGGTACGGCGCCGCCCTGGTGTACTACCTGCTCATGGTCTCGGTGCTGACCGTGGTCCAGATCCGGATCGAGCGCCGGCTGTCCGCCGGATATATCCGGCGATGATCGGACCGCTTCGTTCCGCCTGGTTCGAAGAACAGGTGGCGGCGCCCGGCATCCGGCGGCTGTGGGAGCCGCATGTCCACCCCTTCTTCCGGGCCAATATCTGGCACGTCATCGGCCGCGACGCCGACCTCGTCGTCGATGCCGGCATGGGATTGCGGCCTCTGCGCCCGATCCTCAACCCGGCCGGCGGGACGCCGGTGCTGGCCGTTGCTACCCACATCCATGTCGACCATGTCGGGTCGCTGCACGAATTCGAGCACCGGATCGGGCATCGGGCGGAGGCGGAGGGCTTCGCCTGGATGGATGACCGCGACACGCTCGCCCCGCTGTTCCGCAGCCAGGCGGATGCGGTCGCCCGGCCACCGTCCGAGGCCTGGAATCCGGCCGGATACCGGGTGCCGCCGGCGCCGCTGACCCGGATCGTGGAGGAAGGCGACACGATCGATCTCGGCGACCGGCGCCTGAACGTGCTCCATCTGCCCGGTCATTCCCCGGGCTCGATCGGGCTGCTCGACGAGCGGGACGGGCTGCTGTTCAGCGGCGACGCGCTTTATGCCGGCCGGCTGGTCGACGATCTGCCCGGTTCCGACCGCGCGGCCTATCGCCGAACGATGACCCGGCTGCTCGAGCTGGACGTTCGCACGGTCCATGGCGGCCATGGCGACAGCCTGGATCGCGACGGCATGCGGGCCATTGCCTGCGGCTATCTCGATCGCGTTCCATGAGGCTGTCGAGCCGGACCTGCGTTCCTCGGACCCGAAGCGCTGACAGGGAGGACAGGATGGACACACGGAAGCTCGAGCCCAGATGTTGTTCGAGCTGCTGTGCCTGGCGGTCAAGACAAGGTCAGGCACTGGTCGCCGTTGAGTGCGGCCATGACTCGCCCTCACGTACTGGACCCTTGGCGGGGCGGACGTTCCGCCGCCAAGGCAATCCAGCCGACCCAGTCTGACCTTCCGGCGACGGGGTGCGGTACAGCGCGCAACGGGGGCTACTCGCGTGCGGGCCTCGGCGCTTGGAGCTGGTTTACCGCCCTTCGAAAGCTCCGCAGAGCGCAGAAAGCCCCGCCATTTTGGGGCGGGGCTCTGGATCAGACCTTGATGTCGAGGGAGTTATAACAAAGGTGGTTGCGGGGACAGGATTGTAGTGGACTGCAGCAATCTACGACCACCCGCGCCCGAGCACTCTCTTCACCCACTTGCCTGTTTCGAGTCCATCTGCCGCGTTGCGCCTTCCACCCAGCTGAGGTCGAGCACCAGCCGGCCAGCGACCTGTCCCCGTCGCAGCCGCGCCAGCGCCTCATTCACCTGCTCGATCGGCACCGTCTCGACCGTCGCCGCGACCAGGCCGCGGGCCGCGAAATCCACCGCCTCCTGCAGATCCTGCCGGGTGCCGACATTGGAGCCGCGGATCGACTTCTCCCAGTTGGAGATGGCGGCGATCGACAGCCGGATCGCATCCCGCGCACCGCCCGGGAGGCCGATGAAGACAGCGGTGCCGCCGGGCCGGATCAGGGTCAGGCTCTGCTCGAAGGCGGCCGGCGCCGGGGCGGTGACGATCGCGGCCGCGCCGCCGCCGCCGGTCAGGGCCATGACCGCCGCGGCCGCGCCGGGCCCGGCCTCGACCACGGCCTCGGCGCCGAGCCGCCGGGCGAGGTCGAGCTTGGCCGGATCGACGTCGAGCGCGATCGGGCGGAAGCCCATGGCGCGGGCATATTGCACGGCGACATGCCCGAGGCCGCCGGCGCCGACGATGACGACGAAGTCACCGGCCCGCGCCTCGCTGCGCCGGAGGCCGCGATAGGTGGTGACCCCGGCGCACAGGATCGGGGCGATGCGGATCAGGTCGACGCCGTCGGGGATCAGGCCGACGAAATCCGCCCGCGCCACCATGTATTCGGCATAGCCGCCGTCGCAGCTGAAGCCGGTCGCGCCGCCTTCCGGGCAGATCGTCTCCATCCCCGCCCGGCACCAGGCGCAGCGACCGCAGGCGCCGGCCATCCAGGGCACGCCGACGGCGGCGCCGAGCGCCGGTCGGTCGACGCCCGGGCCGTGCGCCACAACGTGGCCCGTCACCTCATGGCCTGGGATCAGCGGCATCTTCGGCGGCTCGCCCCAGTCGCCGTCGACCGCGTGAAGATCCGAATGGCAGACGCCGCAGGCGACGACCCGGATCAGGATCTCGCCCGGTCCCGGCTCCGGCACCGGTGCGGTCCCGATCTCCAGCGGCTCTCCCACCCGGCGCAGCAGCGCCCGACGCATCAACGGCATTCCGGTTTCCCTCTCAGCGACTCTATTGGTTGAATATTCAATAATCTAAAAATACGGTACAACGAATAAATCCAGCCATGGGAGCCCGGACAGGATGATCACGATCACGGCGATCTTGCGCGCGAAACCGGGAGCGGAGGCCGAGCTGCAGGCGGCGCTCCTCACCGTCGCGGCGCATGTCCGGGCCGCGGAGCCCGGCACGGTCGACTTCTTCGTCTCCCGCGACGCCGAGACGCCGGCGGTCTTCACCACCTATGAGCGGTTCCGCGACCGTACCGCCATGGACACGCATAACGGCTCCGCCGCCGTCGCCGCCTTCTTCGCCGCGGCGGCGCCGATCCTGGACGGGTCGGTCACCCTGCACATCTGCGACGAGGTCAGCACGAAGCGCTGAGCCCTACTCCGCAATCAGGCCGCGCAGAATCTCGGTCAGGCGCGCCAGGTCGGCGGGGGACAAGCGGTCGAGGACGCGCTTCTGCTGCTCGGTCGCGTAGCCGCCGATCTTCTCCCACAGCGCCTGGCCGCGCCTGGTCGCATAGATCAGGACGCGGCGCCGGTCGTTCGGGTCGGGGGCGCGGATCACCAGCGACTGCGCCACCATGCGGTCGATGATCTTGGTCAGGGTCGGCGGCTCGACGAAGACCTGCTCCGCCAGCTCGGTCATCGGCCGGCCCTGCCCGTCGGCGAGCAGGCCGAGGACCCGGGACTGCTCGATCGGCACTCCCTGGGGCCGCAGCTTCTCCCTGAGCTCTTCCTCGAATTGACGGTTCACGCCGGCGATGAGGTAGGCCAGTTGATCTTCCAGGCGCTCCGGCGGCATGGCGGTCTCGACCATCGAAATTTCATTAGATGAGTTCGGAAGTAAATACGCGGGACAGGCGCGGCTTTCAAGGCGGCAGACCCCTCGTCCCGCCGGTGGCGCTGCCCAGAACATGGGCATGCAGGATCGGCCCGCCGATTTTTGCGGCATGCCGGCCGCGGCCGGGGCGGCGGGCGCCCGCCCGGTCCATGAGGCCGGGCTGGCATAGTCATTGCATTGCATTGTCGGCAAACTCGAAGCCGCGCTCGACGGGCCGAGCGGCCAGAGCGCTCCGTCGGCGTGCCCCAGCCTCGGAAGGACGTGGCATGAAGATCGGGTTGCTGCTGCCGCGGGACGGGCCGGCCGGCCTGTGGTCCCCCTCGACCGAAGCCAGCGCACTGCTGGCGGTCGCCGAGATCAACGCCCGCGGCGGCATCCGCGGCCGTCCGATCAACCTGGTCCTCGGCGATGCCGGCGGCACGGTGGCGGAGGCGGCAGAGGCGGCCGACGACCTGATCGTGCTTGACGAGGTCGACCTGCTGGTCGGCATGCATCCCAGCGACATGCGCGAGGCGGTGACCGCGGCGGTGCGCGGCCGCCGCCCCTATCTCTACACCCCGCAATATGAGGGCGGCCGGATCGAGGCCGGCGTGACCGCGACCGGCGTCACCGCGGCCGAGTTGCTGCGGCCAGGACTGCACTGGCTGTCGGAGCAGCGGGACGCCCGGCGCTTCTTCATCGTCGGCAACGACTATGTCTGGCCGCAGGTGTCGAGCGCAGTCGCCCGGGCGCTGATCCGCGACGGCGGCGGCGTGCTGGTCGGGCAGAGCTTCCTGCCCTACGGCACGCGGGACTACGACCCGGTCTTCGCGGCGATCCGGAGGACCCGGGCGGATGTGGTGATCCTGCTGCTGCTGGGCCAGGAGGCGATCGCCTTCAACCGCGAATTCGCCGAGGCCGGGCTCGACCAGCGCCATCTCCGCTTCGCGCTGGCGACCGACGAGACCGTGCTCTACGGCATCGGCGCCGAGGCTTCGGCCGGCCTCTACATCACCGCGACCTATCTGGCGACGCTGCGCTCGGCCGGCAATGACGGCTTCCTCGAGCGCTACCACGCCAGCTTCGGAGCCCAGGCGCCGACCCCGAACGCCTTCTGCCAGTCCTGCTACGACGCGCTGCACGCCCTGGCGGGAAAGCCCCGGCCGGCGCCGCGCCGGGCCGTGCATCTGGCCGAGGCCGACGGGCTCGACTTCCGCGTGATCGCCAGCTTCTGAGTCGATCGATAAACCTATTGCAATAGCAATAATTGCCGTTTCATATATCACCAATTCAAAAATGAGCGGTAGGAGAGGCGGCACATGCGGATCTCGCGGCGCGACGTTCTGAAAACCACGGCCCTGTCGGCGGCCGGCCTTCTGGCCAGCCCGGCCATCCTGCGGCACGGCGCCCTCGGCGCCGACGACCCGATCCTGGTCGGCAGCCTGCACGACCAGTCCGGTCCGATCGCGGCCACCGGCGTGCCGATGGTCGCCAGCCTGCAGCTCGCGATCGAGGAGGCGAACGCCGCCGGCGGCCTGTTGGGCCGGCCGCTGAAGCTGGTGCATTACGACACCCAGTCGACGATCCAGATGTACAGCCAGTACGCCCAGCAGCTCGCGCTCAAGGACAAGGTCGCGATCGTGCATGGCGGCATCACCTCGGCCTCGCGTGAGGCGATCCGGCCGATCTTCGACCGGTTCAAGGTGCTGTACTTCTACAACACGCTGTACGAGGGCGGCGTCTGCGACCGCAACATCTTCTGCACCGGCACCACCCCGGCCCAGACGGTGGAGAAACTGGTCCCCTCGGCGATGAAGAGCTGGGGCAAGAAGGCCTACATCATCGCCGCCGACTACAATTACGGCCAGATCACCGCCAAGTGGATGACCAAATACGTCCAGGACAATGGCGGCGAGGTCCTGTCGACCGACTTCTTCCCGCTGGACGTGACCAATTTCGGCCCGACGATCAGCAAGATCCAGGCGACCAAGCCGGACATCATCCTGTCGGCCCTGGTCGGCGGCAACCACACCGCCTTCTACCGGCAATGGGCGTCGGCCGGGATGAAGAAGGAGATCCCGATCGCCTCGACCACCTTCGGCCTGGTCAACGAGCAGACCACGCTGGACGCGCAGGAGAGCGACGGCGTCCTCGCCGCCTACGGCTATTTCGAGGAGCTGACGACCCCGGCCAGCGCCACCTACGTCAAGAAGCTGAAGGACAAGTTCGGCGCCGACATCCCCTACATCTCCGAGATCGCCGCCGCGACCTATGAGGGCTTCTACCTGTGGCTCGAAGGGGTGAAGAAGGCCGGCTCGCTCGACCGCATGAAGGTGATCGAGGCGCTGGAGAGCGGCATCAGCTTCGACGGGCCGACCGGCAAGGTCGTGCTCGATCACGCCACCCA
The DNA here is from genome assembly GCF_038440215.1 of Inquilinus sp. OTU3971. Taxonomy (NCBI): domain Bacteria; kingdom Pseudomonadati; phylum Pseudomonadota; class Alphaproteobacteria; order Rhodospirillales; family Rhodospirillaceae; genus Inquilinus; species Inquilinus sp. OTU3971. The sequence continues at coordinate 8,164 of NZ_JASATH010000009.1, forward strand.
TCACGCCACGCGCAACGCTTATCTCGGCAGCGTCAAGGACCGGCACTTCTCGGTGGTCGAGACCTTTGAGCAGCAGCCGCCCGCCGATACCGCGGCAGTCTGCAACCTGATCGACAAGCCGACCGACAACCAGCAATACGTGATCAAGGTCTGAGCGGGGCCGGGCCGATGGATCTCGCCGCCATACTCGCGCTCGACGTCCTGAACGGCGTCGCGTCCCTGATCCTGCTGTGCACCGGCCTGGCCATCATCTTCGGCATGATGCGCATCATCAACCTCGCCCATGGCGAGTTCCTGATGCTCGGCGCCTACGCCACCGTGGTCTCGACCAATGCCGGGGTGAACATCTGGGTGGCGATGCTGGTGGTGGCGCCGCTGTTCGTCGGCGCGGTCAGCCTGGTGGTGGAGCGCTGCCTGATCCGCTTCCTCTACGGAAGGCTAGTCGACACCATGCTCGCCACCTGGGGCCTCAGCCTGTTCATCGTCGGGCTGGTGACGACGATCTACGGCAACACCATCCAGGGCGTGCCGACGCCGCTCGGCGGCTTCTCGATCGGTGCCTACCGGTCCAGCCTCTACACCCTGTTTCTGGTGGCGATGGCGGTGCTGCTGCTGGCCGCGGTCTGGGCGGTGCTGCGCTACACCCGCCTCGGCCTGATCGCCCGGGCGACGATGCAGAACCCGAACATGGCGGCCGCCCTCGGCGTCAGCCCGAACCGGGTCTACATGGCCACCTTCGCCGTCGGCGCCGCCATCACCGGCCTGGCCGGCGGCCTGCTGGCGCCGGTCTCCGGCGTGGTGCCGACAATGGGGGCGGCCTATGTCGCCAAGGCCTTCATCACCGTGGTCGGCGGCGGCTCGGCGATCCTGGCCGGCACCGCCTCGGCCGCCGGGCTGTTCGGCTTCATCAACCAGATGGCGGCCTATCTGACCACGCCGGTCTTCGGCGAGGTGACGCTGTTCGTCTCGGCCATCATCCTGATCCGGGTGCTGCCCCAGGGCATCTCCGGCCGCTTCTTCGGGCGCAGCCTATGACCGGAACCCATCTCGCCAAGCTCGCTCAGGCGGCGGCGCTGGCCGCGGCGGTCGCCGCCGTCGTCGTCATGCCGCAGCAGGTCGAGATCTTCGACCTGATGCAGTACACGCTGTTCGCGGCGATGGGCATCCTGGCCCTCAGCCTCGGCTTCATCTGGGGCTTCGGCGGGATCCTGTCCTTCGGCCAGACCGCCTTTTTCGGCCTCGGCGCCTATGCCTATGCCGTCGCCGCGATCAATTTCGGCGACAGCACCGGCGCCGTGGCGCTGGCGGTGCTGGTGCCGGCCGGGTTCGCCCTGGTGCTCGGCTACTTCATGTTCTACGGCCGGATCAGCGACGTCTATCTCGGCGTGATCACGCTGACGGTGACGTTGATCCTGTTCAACCTGGTGAACTCCACCGCCGGCGACGAGTACCGCATCGGCGCCGCGGCGCTGGGCGGCTTCAATGGCATGCCGTCGATCCCCGGCCTGAACGCGCCGGGCAATCCGGACTACCTGCTCGACCCGGAGGAGCTGTGGTTCGTCACCGGCGGCGCCCTGATCCTGGTCTACGTCCTGCTCCGGCTGCTGCTGGCCAGCCGCTTCGGCCGGGTGGCGGTGGCGATCCGCGAGAACGAGACCCGGGCCGCCCTGCTCGGCTACGATCCGCGGCTGACCAAGCTCGGCGTGTTCGTGATCGGCGGCGGCATTGCCGGCCTGGCAGGCTGCCTCTATGCCAATTGGGGTGCCTTCGTCAGCCCGACGATCTTCAGCCTCGCCTTGTCGGCGGAGATCATCATCTGGGTCACGGTCGGCGGCCTCGGCACCCTGATCGGCCCGGTGATCGGCTGCGTCCTGATCCAGTACCTGGTGGCGCAGATCGGCACGCAGCAGGCATTCAACGCCAACCTGGTGCTGGGCGTCATCCTGATCGCCTTCGTGCTGCTGCTGCGCCGCGGGCTGGTGCCGACGGTACAGGATCTCGGCGGCCGGCTCGCCGCCCTGGTCCGCCGGCGCGCCGCCCGGACGGCCGACAGCCTCGGCGCGCTGAAGGAGGCCGAGTGATGGCGGCGCCGGTCCCCCTGCTCGAGACCAGGGCCCTGACCATGCGCTTCGGCGGAGTGACCGCAGTCAGCGAGGTCGACTTCACTCTGCGCGAGGCCGAGCTGCGCTGCCTGATCGGGCCGAACGGCGCGGGCAAGAGCACCTTCTTCAAGATGCTGACCGGCCAGCTGGCGCCCAGCGCCGGCACCATCCGCTTCCGCGGCCGGCCGGTCGCCGGCGCCAGCCCGCACGAGATCGCCCGGCTCGGCGTCGGCATCAAGACCCAGGTGCCGAACGTGTTCAACGGGCTGTCGGTGCGCGAGAACATCTGGCTCGGCGCCCGGCGCGCCCACACGCCGCTGCGCACGGCGGCGGTGGTGGACGAGGTGCTAGAGAAGATCCGCCTGACCGCGCAGTCCGGAACGCTGGTCGGCCAGCTGTCGCACGGCCAGCGCCAATGGGTCGAGATCGGCACCGTGATCGCGGCCGACCCGGAGCTGATCCTGCTGGACGAGCCGGCGGCCGGCATGACCCATGACGAGGTGCTGCGCACCGCCGAGCTGATCCGCGAGATCAACCAGTCCCGCGCGCTGGTGGTGGTCGAGCACGACATGCAGTTCATCCGCATGATCGCGCGGACGGTCACGGTGTTCCACCAGGGCCGGGTGCTGCTGGAGGACACGGTCGACGCGGTGCTGCGCGACGGCCGGGTGCGCGACGTCTATCTCGGCAAGAAGGTCGCGGCGTGATGCTGAGGGTTCAGGGCCTGCATGGCGGCTACGGCCGCATCCCGATCCTGGCGGGGGTCAGCCTCGCGGTCGAGGCCGGGGAATCGGTCGGCATCCTCGGCCACAACGGCATGGGCAAGACCACGCTGATGCGCACCCTGATGGGCTACCTGCCCGCCACGGCCGGGACGGTCAGCTTCGAGGACCGCGACATCACCAAGGCGCCGACCGCCGACCGGGCCCGGGCCGGACTTGGCTTCGTACCGCAAGGTCGCGAGATCTTCCCGAACCTGTCGGTGATGGAGAATCTGCGCATGGGCATGGCCGCCGCGCGCGAGGACCGCACCGTCATCGACGAGGTGCTGGCCGAGTTCCCGCGGCTGCAGCGACTGCTCGACCGGCGCGGCGGCGCCCTGTCCGGCGGCGAGCAGCAGCTGCTGGCCCTGGCGCGCTGCCTGTGCATGCGGCCGAAGCTGCTGCTGCTCGACGAGCCGACCGAGGGCATCCAGCCCTCGATCATCGAGGAGATCGTGGAGACGCTGGAGGGCTTGCGCGCCCGCCGCGGCCTGACCCTGATCCTGGTCGAGCAGAACCTGGATTTCATCGCCGCGCTGTCGCAGCGGATCCTGACCATCCAGAAGGGCCGGATCACCGGCAGCCTGGCGCCAGAGCAGTTCCGCGACCCCGAGCTGGTCGCCGAGTTCGTCGGCATGGCGTAGCCGCCCGGCCGCCGTCACCGCACCATCGTTCGCCCACACCCGACAAGGGAGCACAGCATGGCCGTCACCCGTCCGTCCGTTCCGCAGCTGGTCGACATCGCGGCCGGCCTGGGCATGCATCTGACCACCGACCAGGCGACGGAGTATCTCGCCCTGATGGGCAGCAGCTTCGCCGCCTACGACGTGGTCGACGCGCTGCCGGACGAGGTGCCGGCGGTGACCTATCCCCGCACGCCAGGCTATCGGCCCGGGCCCGCCGAGAATCCGCTCAACGCCTGGTACTGGAAGAGCGAGGTGAAGGGTGCGCCGACCGGCAAGCTCGCCGGCAAGACGGTGGCGCTGAAGGACAATGTCTGCCTCGCCGGCGTGCCGATGATGAACGGCGCCTCGACCCTCGAAGGCTATGTGCCGAACATCGACGCCACCATCGTCACCCGCATGCTCGACGCCGGCGCCACCATCCTGGGCAAGGCGGTGTGCGAATACTTCTGCCTGTCCGGCGGCAGCCACACCTCCGAGCCCGCGCCGGTGCACAACCCGCATCGCCGCGGCTATTCGGCCGGCGGCTCCTCCTCCGGCAGCGGTGCGCTGGTCGCGGCCGGCGAGGTCGACATGGCGATCGGCGGCGACCAGGGCGGGTCGATCCGCATGCCCGCTTCCTTCTGCGGCATCTACGGCATGAAGCCGACCCACGGCCTGGTGCCTTACACCGGCGTGATGCCGATCGAGTCCACCATCGATCACACCGGCCCGATGACGGCGACGGTGGCGGACAACGCCCTGCTGCTGGAGGTGCTGGCCGGCCCCGACGGGCTCGATCCGCGGCAATACGCCCCCAAGGTCACCTCCTACACCGGCGAGCTCGACCGCGGCGTGAAGGGGATGAAGATCGCCGTCGTCACCGAAGGCTTCGCCAGCGCTAATCTGGAAGCGGATGTGAAGGAGAAGGTGTTGGCCGGGGCGGAGCGGTTCCGCGCGCTTGGCGCCGAGATCGCCGAGATTTCGATCCCCGAGCATCTCGTCGCCGCCTCGGTCTGGGCGCCGATCGCGCTGGAAGGCCTGCAGTGGCAGATGATGCTGGGCAACGGCATGGGGATGAACTGGAAGGGCCTCTACAATGTCGGCCTGATCGACGCCCATGCGGCGTGGCGGGAGCGCGCCGACGACCTGTCCGAGAGCCTCAAGATCTCGATGCTTACCGCCCAGTACTTCATCAGCCATTACCGCGGCCGCTACTACGCCAAGGCGCAGAACCAGGCGCGCCGGATCAAGGCCGTATACGACGCCGCCTTCGCCGATTGCGATCTGCTGCTGATGCCGACCCTGCCGATCAAGGCGACGCCGCTGCCGGAGCCGGGCGCCTCGATCACCGAGATCGTCACCCGGGCCTTCGAGATGATCGGCAACACCTCGCAGTTCGATGTCACCGGCCACCCGGCGATGTCCCTGCCCTGCGGCCTCGGCGGCGGCTTGCCGATCGGGCTGATGCTGGTCGGCAGGGACTATGCCGAAGCCACGATCTACCAGGCCGCCGCGGCCTTTGAGGCCAGCGGCGACTGGAAGACCTTCTGAGCCGGATCGTCAGACACCGGCGATGGACGAATGTTTCACGTCCGACGTCGTAGTGCTCGAACGACTCGCTCAGGATCGGCTGCGCCTGATTGGCGACTGAACAAGAGCCCCGTCGGAGTGCCGGCGGGGCTTCGTGTCAGATCTCGATGTGGATGGAGTCATAACGAAGGTGGCTGCGGGGACCCGCAGACAACTACGCCAAAACGTGCCTGAATACCGTCATCCAGCAACGACATCTTGGGTGCGCTTCATTCGAGCAACGTCGCCTCGGATCTTTGGAAGGCCGGGCTTCAGTCAGCCGGCACGCTCAGTGCGATTGACCGGGACCTTGGCTGCCAAGAGATGGGCCGGCCGGGCCGGCCATACGAGCGACTGGTATTGATGAGGCTGCCGCATCGAAACCAGATCCTTCCGGCGCACGACGCTGGTGGGATAGCGCGTCTCGAGATTGGTCGTATCGATCTCGACGGAAGCGAGCCCCTCCCCCTCCGGAACGATCGCTTCCCGGCGCGGGAAGGCGAAGGTGTCCGGGCCGAAAACGCCGCTCTTGCCGGAAAACCCGTTCGGCGGATCCACGACATTGGCGAAGGCGAGAAAGACGTTGTTCTCGCCGGCACGCACCCGCAGGTGATGCCAGTGGTGCGGGTCGGCGCCGGTCGGGATCGGATAGTTCTGGTCGATCGTGGTTCCCGAATGGGCGCCGGTGAACCGGCCGGCCTGGGCCGCCGGGCAGGCGATCAGGTCACAGCCCCTGAGCGCCAGGATCCGCCCCGCCTCGGGAAAGGCCGCATCATGGCCGATCATGAGGCCGATACGTCCCGCGGGAATGTCGAAGACCGCCCAGCTGTCCCCCGGCGTCGCCCAGCGCCGGTCCTCGCCGGTGAGATGGATCTTGCGGTAGCGTCCGACGAGCCCCTCCGGGCCGACCAGCACCGCCGTGTTGTAGCGGCGCCCATCCTCACTCTCCGCCAGCCCGGCGACGAGATGGAGCCGGTGCCGGGCGGCGATGGTCAGGAGGCGGCCCGTCGCCCGGCCGGGAAGCGGTTCGGCCCGTTCGGCCGCGTCGGCGAGCCCGGTGACGCTGAGCTCCGGGAACACGACGAGATCGGCCCCCTGCCCCGCCGCCTCAATCGCGAGGCCCTCGATCCGGTCGAGATTGGCGTCGACGTCGCGGCCCGGCAGGAACTGGCCGACCGTCACGCGGGACCGGCGTCCGGGCGGCAGCGGGCGATGGCCGTAGAGGCCGAAGAAGTCGGACGGGTTCCAGGCGAAGGTGTTCGTCGCCAGCTCCGGATACAGCTCCGGCCGCCGCTGCGCGAACACCGGTTCCCCCAGGACCTGCCGTTGCCGCGCCCGCGCCAGGTCGATCTCGCCATAGGCGATCCCGTCGCCGGCATCGACGACGGCCGCGACCGTGCCGTCCGGCTCGATGATCGCGCTGCCGCCGCTGAACTGGACCGTGCGCTCCAGCCCCCAACGGTTGCTTTCCACCAGATAGCAGCCGTTCTCGAAGGCCCGGCTGATCCAGTAGGGCGCGGGGGTGCGCTCGGCCAACCAGTTGCTGATGTGGCAGATGATGTCGGCTCCGCCGAGAGCAACAAGCCGCGCCGTCTCGACGAAATGGATGTCCATGCAGATCAGGAGCGCGATGCGGCCGAGCGGCGTCTCAAAGACCTGGTGCCCCAGGTTCCCCGGCGCCGACCATTTCGGCTCGGAGACATAGGGGTGGGTCTTGCGATGCCGCCCGACCACGCCGTTCGGGCCGATGAGCACGGCGGTGTTGTAGTAGAGGCCGGTGTCGGGATCGATCTCGGGCAGGCCGATGACGACATGGATGCCGTGGGCCTGCGCCACCGCATGGAAGCGCTCGGTGGTCGGCCCGGGCACCGGCTCGACGAAGGGCGCAACCTCCGCCCGGTCGAACCAGCAATAGCCGGTCGTGCCCATCTCCGGCGCGACCACGAGCGTCGCGCCGGTCCGTGCAGCGGTCTCGACCAGCTCGACCAGGCGCGCGATGTTCCGCTCCTTTTCGAACAGGATCGGCTCGAACTGGACCGCGGCCGCCTTGTATGTCGCCGGCATGCCGTCCCCCTCAGCCCAGCAGGGTTTTGCGAATGGAAGCACCGAGCGTGTATTTCGGGTCGACCATGTTGCCGAGCCTGACCTTGCCCACCTGAGTCAGCAGCATGTAGGCCTCGATCTCGTCGAAGCCGTATTCGGCCGCCATCCAGCGCACCAACTCGCGATAGGCGATGCGGACGGCATCCTCCATCGGGCGCGACGAGCCGATGGTCATGATCACCCGCTCGTTCTCCAGCCGCGGCCATTTGAATTTCCAGCCCTTGATCAGATCGACCTGCACGGTCGTGACCGTCGGATGCTCGATGGCGACGCCGCAGAGCTCGCCGTCACCCTGGGCCGCGTGGCAGTCGCCGAGATAGAGCAGCCCGCCCGGGGCGTTCACCGGCAGGTAGATGACCGCGCCGGGGCCGACATCCGGCAGGTCCATGTTGCCGCCGTAATAGTCGGGCTGGAGCGAGGAGATCGCCTCGATCTCCGGCGATGTGCCGATCGTGCCGATGAAGGGCTCGTAGGGCAGCGTGATCTTGTCGTTCCACTTCACGCCGGTGACGGCATCCACCTCCAGCTTCTTGACCCTCTCCGGCAGGGCCGGATTGAGGAGGGCCGTGTCGCCGGTCGCGACCAGGCCGCCGAATTCCGGCATGACGCAGGTGGTGCCCCGCGGCTGCGGCCCGCGCGGCACGATTTCCTTGATGTAGACGGCGAGGCAGTCGCCCTTCTCGGCGCCGTTGACGTAGATCGGTCCGTTCTGCGGGTTGAGAAAGGGGAAGTTCAGGATCTCGGTCGGCTTGTCGCTCTCCGAGGTGATCTTGCCTTCGAAGGCGTCGTGGGTCTCGGCCGAGATCACCGCGCCGGGATCGACCGTCAGCACCGGTGTCGCGTAGGGACCGTACACATAGTGGTACTTGCCCTGGCTGGCCTCGGTGATCGCATAGGCCTGGCCGGGCTGGCCCTTGGCCAATCCGCGCCGCGCCATGATGGATTCCGCGAGCCAGGACGTGTCGGGCGAAGGCATGGGTCGTCCTCCTGTGGGACCTGTTGCTGGTGATCAGACCGAGAGATGGCGGCGCACGACCTCGGCATCGGCGAGGTCGTCGCGGTCGAGCGAGGCGACGATCCGCCCCTTGTCCATGACGTAGCAGCGCTCGACCATGGCGCGGATCATGTCGATGTTCTGCTCGACCAGGATGATGGTCAGCCCGCTGGCGCGGTTGAGATCGACCATGATGCGGGCGATGTCCTGCACGATGTTCGGCTGGATGCCCTCGGACGGCTCGTCGAGCAGCACGAGGGCGGGCTGGGCCATCAGCACGCGCCCGATGGCGAGCTGCTGCTGCTGGCCGCCCGACATGGTCCCGGCGCGCTGGTTGCGCCGCTCGGCCAGGATCGGGAAATACTCGAAGATGCGCTGCCGGTCGGCCTCGGTGACCGAGGACCGGAACAGGCCGCCGACCCTCAGATTCTCGGCCACCGTCAGCCGCGGGAACACGTCGCGGCCCTGCGGCACGTATCCGACGCCGAGCCGCGCCCGTTTGTAGGGCGGCAGATGCTCGACCGGGGCGTCGCGGAACACGACCGAGCCGGCCATCGTCGGCACCAGGCCGATCAGGCTCTTCATCAGCGTCGACTTGCCGACGCCGTTGCGGCCAATCACGCCGACGATCTCGCCCTCGCGGACAGTGATGTCGAGGCCCTGCAGCACCGGCTTGCCGCCATAGCCGGCGCGCAGGCCGAGGGTGGAGAGAAGCACTTCCTTACGCATGGGCCTGCCCGAGATAGATGGCGGCGATCCGTTCATCCGCGACGATCTGGTCGATCGTGCCCTGGGCGAAGACCCGCCCGAGATGCAGCACCGTCACGCGTTGCGCGACCTGGCGGACGAAGGTCATGTCGTGCTCGACGGCGAGGATGGTCATGCCGCCCGCATTCAGGGACTTCACCATCTCGCCGGTGGCATGGGTTTCCTCCGGCGACATGCCGGCGGTCGGCTCGTCCAGCAGCAGCAGGCGCGGCTTGAGGCTGATCGCCATGCCGATCTCGAGCCATTGCTTCTGGCCGTGGCTGAGATTGCCGGCGAGCTGCCTCGCCTCCTTCGTCAGCATCAGGAATTCGAGCAGCCCGTCGATCTCGCCGTCCAGCGCCGCGGCGGGATAGGCGTGCTGCATCGCGATCTCCAGGTTCTGCCGGACGCTCAGCGCCTTGAAGATGCCCGGCACCTGGAACTTGACGCTCATGCCGCGGCGGATGCGGGCGTAGGGCTTCAGCGCGGTGATGTCCTCGCCCGTGAACAGGATGCGGCCGGCGCTGGGGCTGTGTTCGCCGAGGATGAGGCGGAACAGCGTGCTCTTGCCGGCGCCGTTCGGGCCGATCAGGCAGTGGATCTCGCCGGCTTCGAGCGCAAGGTTCACATCCGCGGTCACATGCAGGCCGCCGAAGCGCTTGTCGAGGGCGCGGGTCTCCAGGATCGGCATCATGCCTCCCCCTTCCGGCGCCGCCGGCCGGCCAGCCGCGCCAGTCCGGCGGCGGCCGACAGGATCAGGCCGCGCGGCGCCGCCAGCACGGTCAGGACCAACAGCAGGCCCATGACGACCAGCGCGTACTGACTGCCGTAGATGGTGAGCGCCTGAAAGCCGGCCAGCACCACCAGGGTGCCGATCAGCGTCGCGGTCAGGTCCGACCGCCCGCCGACGGCGACCCAGACGATCGGCAGCGCCGCCGCCGTGATGCCCATGCTGGACGGGGTGATGTACTGGCCCCAGGCGGTGTAGAGCACGCCGCTGAGCCCGGCGAGCGCCGCCCCGATGACGAAGGCGGCGAGCTGGTACTTGCGCACGTCGTAGCCGAGCATCTCGGCGCGCTGGGGATTCTCGCGGATGGCGACGAGCACGTTGCCGAAGGACGAGTTCACCAGGATGCGCAAGGCCAGATAGACCAGCACCAGCAGACCGAGCACGCCGTAGTAGAGCTCGACATCCGGATAGAGCACGAGATCGCCGCCGAACCAGGGCACCGTCAGCGGCGGCATGCCGCTCATGCCGTTGAACCCGTTGAGGCGGGCGCTGCCGATGCGCCATTCCGGCCCTGCCGTCTGCGCCATGAACCGCTCCAGCAGCAGCGTGACGGACAGCGTCACGATGCCGAGGAAGACGCCGGCGATGCGCCCGAAGAACAGGAAATAGCCGAGCAGGATTGCGAAGGCCGCCGCCAGCAGGACGGCCAGCACCAGCGCCAGCAGGGTGAAGCCGTAGGCCGAGCCGAAATTGATGGTGAGGATGCCGTAGCCGTAGCCGGCGATGCCGAAGAACGCGGTCTGGCCGAAGCTCAGCGACCCGCCATGGCCCCAGATCAGGCTGAGGCCGAGCGCCATGAAGGCCCAGTTGAAGAAGTAGACGGCGTTGCCGACCGTGTAGCCGTCCGCGGTCAGCGGATAGCAGAAGGCGGCCAGGACGACGAGGCAGAAGGCGGCCCAGAACGCGGGGCCGCGGCCGGTCGTCTGCGGCCCTTCGAGCCGTCTGAGGATACGTGCGATGCCGGTCATCTCCGCGCCTCCTCAGGCCCGCTCGCGCAACAGGAAGCCGGAGATCCCCCTCGGCAGGACCCGGATCACGATGATGACGGCGATCAGCAGCCCGATCTGGCCGAAGAGCTGCCCTTTCCACGAGGTCATCGCCGCCTTGACCACGGCCAGCACCGCGCCGGCCGGCGCCGTTCCGAGGAAGACGTCCGCCCCGCCCACGACGACGGTGACGAAGGCCTCCATGATGAAGGTCGCGCCCATGGTCGGGACCAGCGTCATGGTCGGGGCGTAGAGGCCGCCGGTCAGCCCGGCGAGAGCGGCGCCTAGCGCGAAGGTCAGGCCGTAGACGAGCCGCGTGTCGATGCCGAGCGCCGCGGCCATGTGCGGCACCTGGATGGTCGCCCGAGCCATGACGCCGAAGCGCGTCCAGTTGAACAGCGCATACAGCCCGGCGAGCACGGCGAGGGCCGCAGCGAACAGCACGAGCCGGTAGATCGAATAGGAGTAGCTGCCGATCTCGACGCTGCCGAACGGCGTGCCGACCCCCTGCATGGTCGAGCCGAGGACGATCAGCGTTCCCTGTGTCGCGATCAGGCTGATGCCCCAGGTGGCGACGATGGTGTCGAGCGGCCGGTCGTAGAGGTGGCGGATCACCAGGATCTCCACCACCAGCCCGACCAGCCCGGAGACCAGCGCGCCGGCCAGGATCGCGGCCGCGAGCGGCAGCCCGGCATGGGTGGCCGCGACCGTCACATAGGCGCCGCACATGATGAATTCGCCATGGGCGAGGTTGATCACGCCCATCATCCCGAAGATGACGGCGAGCCCGCAGGCGGCGAGGACAAGAAAGGCGAAAGCGTCGCCGAATTGGTAGAGCGCGGCGAATGCGAGGTTACCGACAGCCATCGTCGAGCGGTCCGTCTGGTTCATCGACAGAGGGAGCGGTCGCCCCGGCCAAGAGCGGGCCTGGGCGCCGGTTCGGTTGACGCCGGTTCAGCCGGCCCGGCTCAGGATTTCGCCGGCGGGTTCGACGGTGTGTACTGGGCGTTCGGGTTGTCCTTGGTCAGGTCGCACCCGGCATCGCCCAGCCAGTAGGGCTTGATGTCCGCCCAGACCTTGGGGAAGGAGATCGAATGGTCCTCGCCGACGCGCGCCAGGTAGATGGTGTGGGACATGTGCTGGCTCTTCGGGTCGAGGCAGACCTTGCCCTCCGGCGCGTCCATGCAGACGTCGCCCTGGGCGATCACCTTGCGCAGGTCGTCGCGCCTGGTCGACCCGCCCGACCGCTCGACCATCTGCTTGTAGAGATAGAGGGCGAGGTAGGAGTTCTCAGCCTCCTGGTTGACATAGGGCTCGTCCGGGAACATCGCCTTGAACCGGCTGTAGAAGTCCTTGCTCGCCGGGCTGTCCACCTCCTCGATGTAGTTGGTGGTGACATACATGTTGGCGAGGCTCGGCGGCTTGAACCGCTTGTGCTCGTAGCCCTGGCCGACATTGACCGAGGACGCCATGGGCAGGTTGAGGTTCGCCGCGGCCGCCTGCTCGTAATAGGAGGCCTGGGCGGTGCCGACGAGCAGCGTCACGACGAAGTCGGGCTTCGCATTCTGGATGTTCTGGACGGTCTGCGAGAACTGGGAGACGCCGAGCGGGACGAACTCCTCGCCGGCCATCTTGCCGCCGTTGTCCTTGACGATATTGCGCACCCATTCGGCCGAGATCTGGCCGAAATTGTAGTCGGCGGCGATGGTGTAGACGTTCTTTCCGTACTTCTCCATCATCCACGGGATCAGCGTCGAGAACTGCTGCTCCGGTACCGCCCCCGTGACGATCATGTGGGTGTCGCAGACCCCGCCCTCATACTGGTTGTTGTAGAAGGCGAGGCCGTCGAGCTGGTCGACGATCGGCCGATAGGCCTCGCGCGAGGCGGATGAGAACCCGGCGAACACGACATCGACCTTGTCGCGCTGCAGCACCCGGCGCATGAACTCCTGGTACCGGGTGTTGTCGGACTGCGTGTCGTAGATCACCAGCTCCAGCGGACGGCCGGCGATGCCGCCCGCCTTGTTGATCTCGTCGGCGGCGAGCTGGATGGCGTGCACCTTGCCGATGGTCGCCACGGCGAAATCGCCGGACTGATCCTCCAGCACGCCGAGCTTGATCGGGTCGGCGGCCAGCGCGAGTTGGCTGGCGCCGAGCATGAGGGGGCCCGTGAGGGCCGCGGCGCGCAGCCCCCGCATCAACACTCCAGACATGTGTCTCTCCTCTGTTTTCAGGCTTGGTCGGCGCGCGGCCTTTGGGCCGTCTCCTGCATGGTTTGGGCGGCTGGGTCCGCCTGGTTGCCGAGCCATTGCTCGCAATAGCTTTCCAGGCCCTGCCGCGACCGCATGCTCTCGCGGCGAAGCAGGGAATAGGCGGCATCGTCGTCCAGGCCGGTCTGCTGCATCAGGAGGACGACGGCCTTGATCACGAAGCGGCGTCCCTGCCGCCGGCGGCCAAGCTCTTCCAGCTGCCCCTGCATCTCGCTGCGGAGCAGGAACTGATTGACCCCCAGGAACAGGGCCGTGTAGACGGCCGCGCCATGCACCGGCTTGCGCAGAAAGCCGGTCGCGCCGAGATTCATCAGCGCCTTGAGCCGGCTCGGCGCTTCCACGCCGACGAGGCCGATGATCGGGACCGGGGGCAGCCGGCCTCCGGCCGCCGTATCGATGACCACGGCTCCGTCGAGGTCGCCGTCGAGGAACAGGATGTCGCGCTCGGCCTGTAGCGACGCGATGTCGAGCTCGGCGCGGCCGTCGACGAGCGCCGGCCGTTCGACCGAGACGCCCAGCTTGGCCAGCGTCGCCTCCAGGGCTTCCGCGGCGCTGCGGCTCGACGTGACGATGAGCGCCCGGCCGCCCTTGAAGTTCTGGATCAGTCGTGGAACCGTCACCGGATCACCCTCAGGTTCGGTTGGCGTGGACCGAGCGCGTAGCGAGGCGAAGACTGGACGAGATAGGGGTCCGGGCAGACCGGGGATGCAGACTCCATGATCACGTCGAAACGGGCATCGGCGGTCGACCGACCGATGCGCGGGGTCAGCCAGGAATGCAGCGTCTGCGGGTCGATCCAGACGGCGCCCTGCGGCGCCGCCAGGCGTTGGCGCGTCACGGCCGATTTCACCGCCGCGACATCATCGCTGCCGGCCGCCGCGAGCGCCAACGCCAGGAGCCTGACCGCGTTGTAGGACGCTTCGGCATCGGCCGAGCTGGTGGGGCCGTCCGGAAATGCAGCGGCGTATCGCCGGACGAAGGCATTGCTCGCCGGGGTGTCCAGCGAGGAGAAGTACACGCTGCAGCTCAGATGGCCGTCCACCGCACCGCTTCCGATCTCCTCGAGCTCCGGCTCCGACAGCGTGCAGCTGGCCACCGGGATCTCGCGCGGCTGGTCGATGCCGGCCGCCTCGCAGGCACGGCGGAACATGCGGAAAAAGGCGTAGGCGCTGGTGCCGATCAGCGTGTTGAAGACCACGTTCGGGCGGGCGTCGAGGATGGCTTCCACCGCCGGCTGAAGTTCGGTGTCGCCCACGGCGAAATAGCGCTCCGCCAGAACTGTGCCGCCGCGTGCGGTCATCGCCTCGCGGAAGATCCGGTTGTTCTCCCATGCCCAGATGTAGTTGGAGCCGACGCAGAAGGCCCGGCTGCCGCCACCGTCCAGCAGATACTCGACGAGCGGCAGAACGTGCTGGTTCGGGGCCGCGCCGGTGTAGATGACGTTGTTGGAGCTCTCGAACCCTTCGTAATGCGAGGGGTACCAGAGCAGGGCATCATGCTTCTCGAAGCAGGGGATGACCTCCTTCCGGCTGGACGAGGTATAGCACCCGACCACATGGCGGATGCCGTCGGACAGCAGGTCGCGGCTGAGCTGTCCGTAGCGGGCGAGATCCCCGCCGGGATTGACGATCACGGGCTCCAGCGCCAGGCTGGCCTCGTCCTCCGCCAGTTCCTTGAACGCGAGCAAGGCGCCGTTCAGCATCGACCGGGCCACCACGCTGTAGGGCCCGGTGGAGGAGAACATCACTCCGATGCGCGTGCGCCGCAGCGCCATGAAGACCCCCAAAAAGACGAAAGCCCGCCGGCCGGTGAGGGCCGCGGGCGTCCTTGCCTGCAATCATGCGTCGCCGAGAGCGCGCCGATTGATATCGTTTGATTGAGTGGCGCAAAAATGGGCACCTTTGCCCACGCCTGAAAAATAGGCTGTCCTGGACCGAGCCGGCTGTCAAGAGGGGATTCGCACCTCAAGCCTTCGGCATCGGTCAGATGAGCGGCACCTGCACATCGTCGTGGATCCCGTGAGGGCCGATCCCGAGGATTGCAAGTCGCAAATAGGAGGAGGATCTGGCTCACTGCGCAGAATAGCGGTGACTACGCCGATTCATCGCCGGGGTCAGGGGACGACGAGCAGCGGCAGGTCCTGCCGACCAGTTGTCAGCTCGTCGAAGCCGAAATGCTCCATCACCAGCCGGGTGCCGTCGTCGATCGCCTGTTCCAGCGCCGCCCGGGCGCGCCGGGCATCCCCCGCCCGCAGCGCCTCGAGCAGGACGTCGTGGTTGTGCCGGCCGCCGGCCTCAAGCCGCGGCTGCGGGTAGAGGTAGTTGAAGCACGGCCCGATCTGCATCCACAGCTGCTCGATCAGGCCGAGAAGCGCCGGCATCCCGGCGAAGCCGTAGAGGGCGAAGCGGAATTCGCGGTTGGCCTTGAGCGCGTCGCCGGCCCGGCCGTCCGTCCTGGCCGCGCGGAACGCCTCGTTCAGCCGGTCCAGCGTCGCGAAGCCGTCCGCGTCGATCCGGCCGCACGCCGCCTCGACCGCCAGCCCTTCCAATGACTTCCGGATCGTGGCGATCTCGCGATAGCGCTCGCGGGTCACCACCGGCACCTGGAACGCCTGCGCCGGCGCCGCGTCGAGAGCGCCGGCCGCCACCAGCTTCAGCAGCGCCTCCCGCACCGGTGTCAGGCTGGTCCCGGGCTGGCGCGCCCGCGCGCGGGTGTTCAGCCGCTGCCCGGGCCGGAGCGCTCCGGACATCAGCGCCTCGCGCAGCTGGCCCTCGACGAAGGCCGTCAGACTGGCGCGCGGCGCCTCGCTCAGCACGAAGCTCACCACCGCTTCTCCATCGCCGACACCCCGTCCGCCCTCGTTCCTTCGACCGGTAATATAGCCGTTGTCGAGGTTGGATACATGATATATCGTGTTTTCACAGGCGGCAAAGCATCGCCGAAAATAATCCCATAAGAAATTTGTCTTTCTTGATCGCGGCCGACAGGCCCGTTCGGAGGAACAGGATGAGGACTTCGAGGCAACTGGCCGCTGCGGCCCTTCTCGCCTGGGCGGTCGGCACGGGCGCCGCCTTCGGCAACGAGCTGGTGATCGCCCGGCCGGTCTCGCCAACGGCGATGGATCCGGGCTTCCTGCGCGAGGCGGCGACGATCGTTGACAACATCTTCGACACGCTGGTGCTGCGCGACCCGGACATGAAGCTGGTGCCAGGGCTGGCCGAATCCTGGTCGGCGGTCGACGACACGACCTGGGAGTTCAAGCTGCGGCCCGGCGTGCGCTTCACCAATGGCGAGCCCTTCGACGCCGCGGCGGTGAAGTTCACCCTCGACCGCATCCTCGACCCGGCGGCCAAGGCGCCGACCATCTCCTACATCCGCACCATCGCCGGCGTGGACGTGGTCGACGAGCGGACGGTGCGGATCCGGACCACGGCGCCCGATCCGCTGCTGCCGACCCGGATGAGCCGCTACCCCGCCTATATCGTGCCGCCGAAATACCTGCAGGAGGTCGGGCCCGAGGCTTTCGCCCGCAAGCCGGTGGGCACCGGCCCCTACAAGCTGACCGAATTCGTGCCCGACGACCGGGTTGTGCTCGAGGCCAATCCGGACTATTGGCGCGGCAAGCCGGTGATCGACCGGGTGGTGTGGCGGCCGATCCCGGAGGCGACCGCCCGCGTCGCCGCCCTCCTGACCGGCGAGGTCCAGCTGATCGAAGGCGTGCCGGCGGAGATGGTCGACGCGGTGGGCCAGAGCGGCGACGCCGACCTGATCCAGGTCAAGAACGGCGGGCTGACCATCTATCTCGGCCTCAAATCCGCGGCCAAGCCGCTCGACGACGTCCGCGTCCGGGAGGCCCTGTCGCTGGCCATCGACCGCAAGGCGATCGTCGACAACCTGCTGCACGGCCTGGCGACCCCGAGCGGCACCCCGGTCGGGACGCATGATTTCGGCTATCTGCCGGTCGAGGCGCCGGCCGCCGACCCGGCCAAGGCGAAGGCCCTGATGGCCGAGGCCGGCTACCCGGACGGCTTCGAGATCCAGATGCAGGCGCCGCGGCGCTACATCAACAGCGCCGAGGTTGCCCAGGCGATCGCCCAGCAATTCGCCGCGATCGGGGTCAAGGCCGCCCTCGATATCCCCGAATGGTCGGTCTATTCGCAGAAGGTGCCGGCCGGCCAGCAGGCGCCGGTCTACATGCTGGGCTGGGGGTCGACCCAGACGCTGGACGCCGATGCCGCGACCTATGCGATCCTCCGCTCGGGCGAGCCCTATTCGACCGTGTCGCTGCCGGATCTCGACGCACTGCTGGACCAGAGCCGCCGCACCATCGACCCGGCGGCGCGGGCGGAAGTGCTGCACAAGATCCAGACCGTGACCGCCGAGCAGGTGCCGGTGATCCCGCTGTACCAGGAGGATTCGCTCTACGCCAAGAGCAAGTCGGTCGACTTCGTCGGACGGCCGGATGCGCGCATCCCGGTCTACGACATCCGCCTGCATTGATCCGCGCGACGCCGACGCGGCGCCGGCGCCGGGGCTTCACAGGCGACGTCCTGGTCGGCGCCCCGTTGCTGCTCGCCGTGCTCGCTTTGGCGGCCTTCGGCCCGCTGCTGTGGCCGCCCGATCCGATCACCG
Source organism: Inquilinus sp. OTU3971 (assembly GCF_038440215.1). Taxonomy (NCBI): domain Bacteria; kingdom Pseudomonadati; phylum Pseudomonadota; class Alphaproteobacteria; order Rhodospirillales; family Rhodospirillaceae; genus Inquilinus; species Inquilinus sp. OTU3971. The sequence continues at coordinate 25,783 of NZ_JASATH010000009.1, forward strand.
CCGACATCACCGCGACCTTCAAGCCGCCGATGACGGTGGTGGCCGGGACACTGCACCCGCTCGGCACCGACCAGCTCGGCCGCGACCTGCTGGCCCGGATCATCGCCGGCACCCGGCTGTCGCTGGTCATCGTGCTGCTGGCCGGGACCATCGCGGTGATCCTGGGCACTCTGCTGGGGCTGGTCTCCGGCTTCTTCGGCGGCTGGACCGACCGGATCGTCATGCGGCTGGTCGACATCCAGCTGTCGATTCCCTTCATCCTCCTGATCCTGCTGGTGGTCGCGGTGGTCGGCCCCAGCATCCTGAACCTGGTGCTGATCCTCGGTGTCACCGGCTGGGCGATCTTCGCCCGCATGGCGCGCGCCAAGACGCTGGAGGTGAAGGCGCTCGACTTCGTCCGGGCGGCGCGGGCGCTCGGCGTGCCGACCGCGGGCATCCTGTTCCGCCACGTCCTGCCCAACATCCTGACGCCGCAGATCGTGCTGATGACGCTCGATCTGCCGCGGCTGGTGGTGCTGGAGGCGTCGGTCGGCTTCCTCGGCCTCGGCGTTCAGCCGCCCACCGCGACGCTGGGCAACCTGATCGGCGAGGGCCGGTCCTACATCCTGATGGCGGACTGGATCGTGCTGTATCCCGGGCTGGTGATCGCCGCGCTGGTGGTCGGCTGCAATCTGGTCGGCGACTGGCTGATCCGCCGCACCAATGTCCGGGTCGACTGAGGCGCCGATGACCCGCTACCTGCTCGACCGCGCCCTGCAATCCGTCGTCGTCCTGCTCGGCGTCTCGGCGATCGTGTTCTTCGCCCTGCACCTGACCGGCGACCCCGCGGCGCTGATGCTGCCGCCCGACGCCAGCCGGGAGGAGATCGAGCGGTTCCGCGCCGCCATGGGCTTCGACGCCCCGCTCCTGCTGCAGTATCTGCGCTATCTCGGCGCCGTGCTGCAGGGCGACCTCGGCACCTCGCTGCGGTTCCAGCAGCCGGTGCTCGGGCTGGTGCTGGAGCGGCTGCCGGCCACGGCGCTGCTGGCGGTCGCGGCCCTGGCCTGGAGCACGCTGGCCGGCTTCCTGCTGGGCATCGTCGGCGCCATCCGCCGCGACGGCTGGGCCGACCTGCTGGTCCGGCTGGTGGCGCTGGCCGGCCAGGCGGTGCCGGTGTTCTGGCTCGGCCTGCTGCTGATCATCCTGCTCTCGCTGCGGCTGCGCTGGCTGCCGACCAGCGGCTATGGCGAGCTGCGCCACCTGGTGCTGCCGGCGGTCTCGCTCGGCGCCTACTACATGAGCGCCGTCACCCGGCTGGTGCGCGCCAGCCTGATCGAGACGCTGGACCAGGACTACATCCGCACCGCCCGCGCCAAGGGCCTGTCGGCCTGGGGCGTGGTCACCCGGCACGCGCTGCGCAACGCGATGATCCCGGTGCTGACGGTGCAGGGCATGTATTTCGCGGCGCTGCTGGGCGGCGCGCTGGTGACCGAGATCATCTTCGCCTGGCCCGGCATCGGCCGGCTGGCGGTGCAGGCGATCCAGAACCGCGACTTCCCGCTGGTCCAGGCGGTGGTGCTGTTCGCGGCCTTTACCTTCGTCGCCATGAACATCCTGGTCGACATCGCCTATGCCGCACTGAATCCGAGGATCCGGCTGTGACCGCGGTGGCTGAGACCCTCGACCTGCTGCGCGCCTGGACGCCGATCCGGTCGGTCGCCGGCGACCGCGACGGGCTGGCGCGGATGGCGGCGGCGCTGTCGGACTGGCTGGTCCGCGAGCTCGGCGCCGCGCTTGTGCCCGGCGCCGCCGCGGCCGACCCGCCGATCGTCCATGCCCGGCTCGACATCGGCGCGCCGCGCACGGTCGTCCTCTACAACATGTACGATGTCATGCCGGCCGACCCGGCGGGCTGGAGCGTCGATCCCTTCACCGGCGGCGAGGCGGAGCTGCCGGGGCTCGGCCCCGCCTTCCTCGGCCGCGGCGCCGAGAACAACAAGGGCCCGCTGGCCGGCATGCTGGTCGCCGCCCGGCGCCTGCTCGCGGCGGGCCGGCTCGGCGTCAATCTCGAGATCCTGGTCGAGGGGCAAGAGGAGAGCGGCAGCGGCGCGCTGCGGCGCTACCTGGCCGCCGATCCATGCCCGGCCGGCCCGGCCGATGCGGTGCTGTTCCCGTCGCTGTGCGAGTACGGCGGCGGGCCGCCACGGATCTATCTCGGCTTCAAGGGCATCGCCACCGGCGAGATCCGGGTGGAGGGCGGCGCCTGGGGCGGGCCGGCGACGGCGATCCACAGCAGCAACGCGCCCTGGATCGGCAACCCGGCCTGGCGGCTGGTCTCGGCCCTGGCGGCGATCGCCGGCGGCGACACCGGCACGGTCGGCGCCATCACGCTCGACGCCGAGGCGCAGACGGTCACCGCCCGGCTGGCGGAGCGGTTCGACCCGGAGGCCGAGCTGCGCTTCCGCCGCGCCCAACGCTACGCCGTCGACGGCACCGCCGAGGAGAGACTGGCCGCCGTGCTGACGACCGCCTCGCTCAACCTCTCCACCCTGCGCACCGACCCGCCGGACGGCAGGGCGGTGACGCCACACCGGGCCGCCGCCGGCTTCGAGCTGCGCCTGCCGCCGGGCCTCGACCCCGATGCGGCGCTGGACGACATCCGCGGCCGCCTGCGCCGGGCCGGGCTGTCGGACGGCGTCGCCATCGACCTGATCGACGCCTATCCCGGCTGCCGCTTTCCGGAAACCGCCGCCGGCGTGGCGGAGCTGGCCGGCGCCTATCGCGACCTCGGCGCCGAGCCGCAGGTCTGGCCCTGGGCGATCGGCAGCGCGCCCGGTTCCGCCTTCGCCCGGATCGCCCCCGCCTTCCTGATCGGCGGGCTGGGCCATGGCGGCAACGCCCACGGCATCGACGAATTCGTGACGCTGGACGGCCTGTCTCGTTTCCTTCGCTCGATCGAGGGCTGGCTGCTCCGCCTCCCTTCCCTGCCCGACACTCCAGGACGACAGACATGACACCGGACGACTTCCCACGGGTCCCGCTCGGCTTCTTCCCGACTCCGATCGAGGCGCTGCCCCGGCTGGGGGCGGAGCTGGGGATCGAGCTGTCGATCAAGCGCGACGATTATTCCGGCTTCGGTGGCGGCGGCAACAAGGTCCGCAAGCTGGAGTTCCTGATGGCCGAGGCGCTGGCCGACGGGGTCGAGGTGATCATCACCACCGGCGGGCACCAGTCGAACCACGCGCGCATGGTCGCGGCCGCGGCCTGCAAGTTCGGCATGAAGGCGGTGCTGGTGCTGCGCGGCAACCCGCCGGCGGAATACCAGGGCAACCTGCTGCTCGACCGGCTGTTCGGGGCCGAGCTGGAGTTCCTCGAGCCCACCGCCTATTTCACCCAGGTCGACCCGCGGATGGAGGCCCATGCCGCCGCCGCCCGCGAGCGCGGCCAGAAGGCGCAGATCATCCCGCTGGGCGGCGCCAACGCGACCGGCGCGCTCGGCTATGTCCGGGCGGTGGCGGAGATGGACGCGCAGCTGCGCGCCGCCGGCCAGGCCGCGCCCGATGTCGTCGTCGTCCCCGCCGGGTCCGGCGGCACGCTGGCCGGGCTGCATGTCGGTGCCCGCCGGTACTGGCCCGGCACCCGCGTGATCGGCATCAGCGTCAGCCGCGACGCCGCCTGGTTCCAGCAGCGGATCGCCGGCATGGCGGCCGACTGCGCCAGGCTGCTGGGCTGGGACCAGGCCTGGTCACCCTCCGACATCCCGATCGAGGACGGCTTCGTCGGCCCCGGCTACGGCATGCCGTCGGAAGGCGGCGTCGCCGCGATCCACCGCATGGCTCGAACCGAAGGCGTGCTGCTGGACCCGGTCTACACCGGCAAGGCGGTGGACGGGCTGACCGCCCTGTGCCGGCGGGGCGAGATCCCGGCGGGATCGCGGGTGGTCTTCGTCCATTGCGGCGGGTCGCCGGCGCTATACCCCTTCGCCAAGACGCTGGTCGAGGCGTGAGGCGGCCATGGCCGAGGTCGAGCTCCGCCACCTCTCACGCCGGGACGTGATCGTGCTGGGCGGCGGCGACATCGCCCAGGCGGTCGAGGACGTGACCGAGGTGCTGCGCCTGATGCGGGCCGGCGAGGCGGCGATGCCGGCCGAGACCGCGGTCGCGCTGGCGGGGTTGGAGCAGGCCAAGGCCTATGCGCTGGCGGCCCGGGTCGGCGGCCGGTTCGGTGCCGCCGGGGTGAAGTGGACCGCGCATCGGCCGCCGGCCGCGGACGAGGCGCCGCAGATCCTGTCGCTGACCCTGGTCAACGATCTCGCCACCGGCCGGCCGCGTGGCCTGGTCGAAAGCGCGCTGCTGACCGCGACCCGCACGGCGGCGGTCTCGGCGCTGGCCCTGCGCACGGTGGCACCACGGCCGCCGCGGCGCGTCGCCGTGCTCGGCGCCGGGGTGCAGGCCCGAGCCCATCTCGCCATGCTGGCGGCGCTGTTCCCGGCGGTGGAGGAGGTCACGCTCTGGAACCGCGGCCCCGCGCGGCGCAAGGCGCTGCTCGCAGCAATCTGCCCGGCCGCGCCCTGGCCGATCCGCCTGGCCGACGATCCCGCCGAGATCGCCGCGGGCGACGCCGATGCGATCCTCGCCTGCACCGCCGCGCCGCAGCCGATCCTCGGCCGGGGCGCGGTCCGGCCGGGGCGGATCCTGCTGCAGATCGGCTATCACGAGGTCGCGTTCGACGCGATCGACGAGGCCGGCGCGGTCGTCGTCGACCTGTGGGGCGACTTCGCACGGACCAGCGCCAAGAGCCTGTTCCAGATGCACCGCGCCGGGCGGTTCCCGGCGGAGCGGGTGGCGGCCGACCTCGCGGCGGCGATGCTGGACGGCTGGCGCCCGGCGCCGGACGCCGCCGTCTACATGTCGAGCTTCGGCCTGAACGTGTTCGACATCGCCTTGGCCGCCCGGGTCCTGGCGCGGGCCGAGGCGGAAGGCGTCGGCCGGATGCTGCCGATGTCGGGAGACGAGAGAGGAGACTGGCCATGGCCGTGACCATCGGCGCCGCCGAGCTGCGCCACCGGCTCGCCACGGGCGAGCGCATGATCCTGGCCGATGTGCGGCCCGAGGCGGAGTGGCGGCGGGCCACCATCCCCGGCGCGGTCGGGCTGAACGTCTATGACTACTTCATCCCGCAGAGCGACCGGGTCGGCATCGCCGCCATGGCGGACGCCGCGGCCGGCGCCTTCGTGGCGGCGGGGGTCGACGGCAGCGTGCCGGTCGTCCATTTCGAGCAGGCGACCGGCATGATCTCGCCGCGCGGCCTGTGGTTCCAGGAGTTCCTCGGCCTGCCTGGCGGGCTGATCCTCGACGGCGGTATCGACGCCTGGATCGCCGCCGGCGGCCCGACGCAGCCCGGCACCGGCCCGGCCCTGGCCGTGACGGCCGGCGCGGCCCTGCCGGAACCGCCGGCGCCGCGGCTCGACCTCGTCGCCACCATCGACGAGGTCGCCTGGCTCGATCCCGGTCGGGCGACGCTGCTCGACGTCCGCCGCCGCAGCGAGCACGAGGGCAGCTTCGTCCATCCCTGCTGCGCCCGGCCGGGGCGCATCCCGCACTCCGCCTTCCTGTTCTGGGAGGATCTGCTGGCGGACGGCCGCTACCGTCCGGCGGCCGAGATCGCCGTCCTGGCCGCAGCGGCTGGGCTGTCGCCGGACCGGAAGATGATCACCTACTGCCACCGCGGCGCCCGCGCCGCGACGGCGCTCTATGGTCTGCGGCTCGCCGGATATCGCGATGTCGCGGTGTTCGTTGGCTCCTGGCACGAATGGGCGGCCCGAATGGATCTTCCGATCAACGTCGGATAGGTCGCGTGCGCTGCGTCTCACGCAGCGGCCGCGGACAAAAGCGAGCACGAGCTTTGTCGCCCCAGCCTCGGATATAGAAAAGCACTGTCAACTTAAGCCGCCAGGGCACGAAAGGCGCGATCCGCCTGATTCTCAGCCGGCCTGCACGGCGTCACGCCAGCCTGCGAAGGCGGCGTCGCGAGGCGCTCGAAGCGTGCGGCGGGAAATCAGATGGCGCTGGAGGTTGAAGTGATTGTAGACGGCAGGATGAGGAGGTCCAGCACCTCACCCTCATCGTCGACCGCCCGCCACAGATACATCCGTCTGCCGCCGATCCGGACGAACATCTCGTCGAGATGCCAGCGCCAGCTGGCGCGGCACCGGCGGCGGCGAAGCCGGCAGCGAAGGCCGGGCCGAATTTGGCGACCCATTGCCGGATGGTCTCATAGGACAACCTCCAGCCCGCGCTCGGCCAGCAGGTCCTCGACGTCGCGATAGCTCAAGCCAAACCGGACGTAGAGCCACACCGCATGCTGGATGACGGTCTGGGGAAAGCGATGGCGGGTTTTGTACCGAAGTGGCGACCCCTACGGGATTCGAACCCGTGTTACCGCCGTGAAAGGGCGCAAACATAGGGCTGATTATGGTCTCATGTCGATTCGCATGGCGCTTTAAACCCTCTCAATTCCTCGGTATGTTACCGCCTATCCGGTATTGACTCTGGATACCTATAGATGCTATAGTTGGTATCAGGTTGGCATAGAGATATTGGAATCAGGATATGGGACGGAAAGCGATTGACGCGGAGATCATGACGAAGACGGCCAGGAAGCGGCTCGAGGTGCGGGGCGCGCCGCATTTTCGGCGCCTGCGTGATGGCCTGAGCCTGGGATATCGTCGCCTGGCCGGTGGCGTGGCAGGGAAGTGGGTAGTCAGGAAGCTCGGCGAGCGCGACGAGCACGGGAAGCGTGAGTATAAGGAGTCTGTTATCGGCACCGCCGATGACGTTGAGGACTCCAACGGGTCGACCGTCCTGAACTATGACCAAGCCGTCGATAAGGCCGGTGAGGTAGTCGATGCCGCACTTCCTTCTGGCGACCCCCTAACCGTCCGCGTCGCCGTACAGCGATACGTGAAACACCTCGAGGCGCACGCGAAGACGGCGAAGGACACAGAGCAACGCCTTGGGCTGCATCTTCTGCCGAAGCTTGGCGACCGCACAGTCAATAGCCTGACCAAGACGGATATCTCGTCCTGGCATGCTGGCCTTGTGAGGGGAGACGACGCAGAGGCCATCCGGAAATCGAAGGACACGGCCAACCGTCTGCTGTCGATGTGCAAGGCCGCGCTCAACATGGCTGCCCAAGATCCGGCGAACGGCATCACCAGCGATGCGGCGTGGCGTCTGACCAAGCCGTTCAAGTCGGTTGGTGCGGCTCGCGACGTGTTCCTCAGCCCCGAAGAGTGTCAGCGTCTGGTGGATGCCTGCGAAGGCGACTTTCGCAATCTAGTCATCGCGGGGATTCTGACCGGAGCGCGATACGGCGAACTGGCCGAGTTCGACGTTCGAGACTTCGACCCCAAAGAACGCACCCTAACCGTCCGGGACGGGAAGACGGGTGATCGCCGCATCTACCTGCGCGCCGATGATCTGCCATTCTTCAAGGCGCTCGCCGGAGATCGCGATGGGCGCGAACCCCTGATCCTTCGGGACGGTGGCCGCTGGCACAAATCGGAACAGCACCGGCCGATGAAGGCGGCGGCGAAGGCGGCGAAGCTGGACCCGGCAACAACCCTCTACAGCCTGCGCCACAGCTACGCCTCTGAGGCCCTGCGCACTGGCATGCAGATGCAGTTGCTTGCCGAAAACCTTGGCACGTCGATCAGAATGATTGAAGAAAACTATGGCAAGCTCCTCGCGCAGAGCCGACGCGAGATGGTTGAGGCGACGGCGCCCCGGTTGCTGGGCAGCACGGCATGAGCAAGAAGCAGCCTAGGCAGCGCACCGGCCTATTCGCCGAGACGTTTGGCTCGGCCTTGAGCGAGAAGACACTCGCCATATGGACCGATGCCGACGATATCGGCCAATCCATTAAGACGGCCGCGGGGCTCGCCTGTGAATGGGTGTCTCTCGGCAATGACGCGAAGGCGGAAGAGTATTTGCTAATGGTTTGCAGCGAGGTCGACCGCTTGGTCGACCGCATCAACGATCAATCCTTCCATCGAGGCAAGGGTGGGATCGAGCGGGCGAAGAAGGCTGAACAGCACGTATCGGCCAGACACGCCGAATGGGCCTCAGAGGCGCGCACAATCTGGGCCAAGAATTTCAGGCTCTCGGTATCGGCCGTCGCTAGCAGAATTCAGAATCGTATCGCGCGAGAGATGAGCCCCGATAGCGACGATAAGATCCCAACGATTCGCACCATTTCGGACGCCATCAAGAAAGAGCGTCCGCCGAAAGTTTGAAATCAGCTAGCTTTCCGTGTCGTTACGAAATCCGTACTCGACTATATAGAGCACACCACAACGAAACGAGGTGTGCCAATATGAATTCAGATCTTCCAGACGTGATGACGTTCGACGAAACGGCAGACTATCTCAGACTCCCGAAGTCGACGCTATATTTTCTAGTGGCCGAAGGACGCGGACCGAGGTCCGCTAAACTCGGAAAGCGCAGAATGTTCCGACGCGAGGACGTTGTGCAGTACGTTGCTGATCGGGTGGCGGCATGACCGGGACTGTGATTCAGGCAGAGACCGGCATGAAGGTCTATATCTTCTATGTCGACGGATACACCGTCCACCGTGAACTTGTCCGTATGATCGGATGGCATGTCGATGATGATGGTCTGACTACGCCGATCACCACCGTTGGCGTTCTCGACTATCTAGAGCCGGGCACGGGATGGGCTGTCTTGTTCCCCGATGGGACTATCGACGCGCCCGGATACGGAGAGTTTGTGAGCCCAGGCAGATTGGATGCAGCGATACTGACAGAGCATTACAGTCGAAAATCTCCTAACTGAGGTCCGCTCTAGTCGATTACTATTGGGTATTGACTCAACCTCGCAAACGTGAGATAAGTCAGATATTCATCATCGACAACTGCGCCCCCGCATCCTTCAGGACTCGGGGGCGCTGTCGTTTCAGCCCAACAATCTGAGGTTTTACCATGCCCACCCACATTCGGGCGCGGGACGTGTCCGCTTGTCTCGGCGGCATGTCGACCACGCAACTGCTACGTCTAGCCGAGCACGATCCTGACTTCCCGCGTCCCCTGCGACCATGGGGACCGGGCGGCAAGCTAATCCTGTTCGAACGAGAGAAGTTCGAGTCATGGCTCGCGGCTCGGTCCTCACAAGACTGACAAAAAAATTGCCGGCAGGGATGGCGTCCCGTACCGGCAAAATCACTTACCAAGGAGTCAAGTATAATGGAAAACGATAAGAATTTCAAGCCTTCAGCATGGGATGCATATTCCGCCATCTGGCGTGAGGAAGCAGCACTGCCAGCGATCACGCTCGATTTCATTTTGAACGCTGCAGTCGCCGAGCTTGGCATCATCAGATCTGAGCTAGCCGGACCGACCGACCCGGAGCTCATCCAGGCCATCGCACGGATCTATGGATCGCGTGCGACCCATGTTGAACCGGACGGATCCGTCCGCGTCGGTGATGTCGGCTCGCGCCCCCTGCGCGTCGGGGCTGACGGCATTTGGTACTCGAGCACGGTCGATGACTGCGTTGAGGGACACGGCCGAACCGTCGACGGCTTCATTCGATGGTCAATGGGGCTCGACACTGACGAGGCTGGCGCCGCGTTGCTGAAGGTTCTGCCCTCTCTTCCGCAGCGAGAGGACGAACCAGATATTGGCGATCTTCTGGACGAGGCGCGGGCAGCATATCGGGAGCAGCCGCGATGACCGGCGCCGCGAAGGACGCGAGTCCGCGGGATCACGACGCGGTTCAATGTCCGAAATGCTACGGCCTGCAGCTCGTCGAGTATGCACCCCCACTACAGCCGAACGAACCGCCGCCGACCGTCACATGCAAGCTGTGCGACCTCGGCATGATCGAGAGGCCGGTAAGGCCTAAGCCGAAGCCAGCCCCCAAGGAACAGCCTTTGCCATCGCCGGCCTCAACCGTAGTCGAGTTCCCAGAGCGCACCAGAAGACCGGCGCCTAAGGCGCTGCCCGCGCCAGATCCACATATCGACGCACCGGCACGGCGATCGGCTTGGAAAGCTGAACTCATCTGCGGCGAGCGCGGCCCCAAGCCCTGCCTCGCGAACGTCCTGGCAGGGCTGCGCACCGCGCCTGATTGGGACGGAGTCCTCGGCTGGGACGAGTTCCGATGCACGACGATGATGCTGTCCCCTGCCCCGTGGCTGGACCGCAGCATACCATGGAAGGAACGGCCATGGTCTGACACCGACGACGTCCTCGCCGCCGACTGGTTCCAACACGAGGGCATCGCCGTGCCCCCTGCGACGGTCGGCCCGGCGATCGAGGCCGTTGCGCGCGAGAACCCGTCACACCCGGTCAGAAACTACCTCTCGAGCCTAACGTGGGACGGAACCGCGCGGCTCGACGCCTGGCTTGTGGACCACTGCGGCGCCGCCGATACGCCCTACACACGCGCTGTGGGTACCGCCTGGATGGTTTCCGCGGTCGCCCGCGTCTGCAGGCCTGGCTGTAAGGTCGACACCGCCCTGATCCTCGAAAGCCGTCAGGGCCTTCAGAAGTCGTCGGCACTGAGGGTTCTTGGCGGCGAGTGGTTCTCAGACGGCATCGGCGATCTGTCGTCGAAGGACACCCTGTTGCAGATGCAGGGGGTGTGGATCATCGAACTCGCCGAGCTCGATGCCGTGGGGCGATCCGAGGTGAGCCGGATCAAAGCTTTCATGAGCACGGCATCCGATCGGTTCCGACCACCCTATGCCAAGAGGTCCGCCGACTTCCCCCGGCAATGCGTGTTCGCCGGCACCGTGAATCCGGAACGCGGCTACCTTTCTGACCCGACAGGTGCTCGACGGTTCTGGCCGGTGAAGGCGGCCGACGGCAAACCGCCGTCTTGGGTCATCGATCTGGACAATCTCGCCGCCGCCAGAGATCACCTATGGGCAGAAGCCGTCCACCGCTTCAACGCTGGCGAACGCTGGTGGCTGGACTCCGACATGACCGCCGCCGCCGAAGACGTCCAGGCCGAACGATACGCGGGCGACGCATGGGACAACGTCATCACCGGCTACCTCACTGAGACGAGCAGGCCCGTGAAGAACGGCGAGGACATCATCGGATGGCAGGCCGTCCCTCGCACAGAGGCTCTGAATGAAGTGTCTGTCGGTGAAGTGCTCAAGGATGCCCTGCACATCGCGCCGGGGAAGTGGACGCAGGCTGATCAGAACCGTGTATCGAAGTCGCTTCGATCCATGGGCTTCGAACGCTATCAAAGGAAGGCAGCCGGTCAGCGGGAGTGGCGGTATCGGCGGTCACCAGTTCAATAGAGTGGCGACCATACTGGTGACCCGAAAAACCCTTTGTTTTCAATGCGGTCACCAGTCACCACTTGGTCACCACTCTTTTAAAGAGTTTATAAAACAGAGTGGGTGACCACAGCCCCCCGCATTATAGAGAGTCTTTGAATATACTGGTGACTGGTGGTGACTGGTGACCTCGTTGATTTTGTTCATGCTTTCGGTCACCACTTGATTCCAAAGAGTGGTGACCGATACGGCTAGGCCAATCAGAACAACGACAGCTTCGGTTTCGGTTTGGAAGGGTGCGCCTTATCCCATGAGTATGGGTTATCTGAATAGTCCCGATTGGGATGCGTCTTACACCAAGCCTCGAACTTCTCGCCACGCGCCAAGTCTTCCGGCGAATACACTTTTTCACGGCGGTGCGGGTTCTCTTTGGCACGTCCCGGATGGGCCATGGTCCAATTAGATTGGCTCGAGATTCTTGATAGCTCGCCTGGTCCAAACTTGTGAACCTTGTGTTCTCGCGACTTGCGGGCGGCTTCCTTTTCAACGGCCTTGCTTCGGTTCATCGTCATCCCTCCCCCTTCGAAGGTATCAACAGTCTGCCGCATCTCTGGCGGAATGTCGCATCGACGATCGGATGAGTCGATCCGCCGGATAACCATCTGAACACTGTTCACCAACATACAGTTCTGTATGTTCGACGGCTTCGGGCGATGGCGCTGAGTCCCCTGCCCTAGCCTCGTTGCACCCCTCGAAATCACTCCGAAATCTGATTACCGCCTCAGTAAGGCGGTAACATCGATCTGATTGAGCCGAAGAAACCTAGGTTTTCTGCGGCTTCTGGCTGCTTGACTTCACGCCATACCAACTATCTGCCGAATATAATTCTTGAGGCCACATATGTCTGATGAAACCACCCCTAAGCGCCAGCGTCGCCGATCGAGCGCGGAACTACCCATCCAATCCACCCTTGATGGCCCGACGATGCCAGCGGCATGCACCGCCGGCCCGGTTGAGGTCGAGCAGTTGGACGGTCGCACCATGGCCGTGCGTCGCTACAAGAGCGCATGCGACGGCCTAATAGCTCAGCTAGGCGGCAACCCAAGCGTCTCTGACACGATGCTGGTGAGGCGCTGTGCGAGCCTCATGAGCTATTGCGAGGCGCAGGACGCTCGACAGGCGGCCGGCGAGGACATCGACATCAGTCACTACGCCCGCGCTGCCCTGACGCTGGGCACGATGCTCAAGGCTCTGGGCCTGGCGATCCATTCGAAGTCGCCGAGAAGGTCCGATGTGATCGACGCGCATTCCGCCGCGATACTAGACGCCTAACAACCGGAACGATTTCGGCCTGTTGGCGCAACAAGGGGGTGCCCTCTTATATCCATACGCAACAAAGTTGCGTGACCCCCTCTCAGAAATCCGACACGTAGTTTTTCAAGGCCCTGCCTCATGTTCAAAACTATTTTAGCCGGCCTGGACCAGTTCCAGGCCGGGCAGCCACATCTTGGCCTATCCCAGATCGAGTCAGCCCTCTCCGGCCCCTCTGATGCCCTGCCAGCCGATCAGCGCGCCATCCTGCGCGAGATGCGGCGCCGTGTTGCAGACTTGCGCGCCGCGATCGAGGCCGAAGACGTCCCGGCCATTCTGAGGCTGCTGCCTCTCATGCGTGCCAGGTCGAATGAGGCCATCCGTCGTGGTCGGGCGGTGAAGTCGTGAAGCCGGCACCTCGGAAGCCGGATGCCGCTGCCCAGATCAAACGATGGACTGAACCCGGTGCCGCTGGTTTCTGGAATTGGATCGAGGACACCCAGCCCTGCATCCCGACCGGGACGAAGGGCGGCGGGTTCATCCCGTACACGGTCCCGAATGATGAGGTCCGCGATGAGATCACGCGGGGCCTCGATAGCGGACGGTCCTGCCTCGTCTGGTGCTGGCCTCGTCGGCACGGCAAGACGACGGTATCGGCGCTGATCATCGCCTGGCGATTCATGAGTCGCCGGCATCAGTCGGTCGGATTGGTCGCGAACTCGGAAAAGCAGAGTGTCGACGTCTGTTTCCGGATGGTCCGACAGATTCTTGAGAACACGCCTCACTCGGCGGCCCTGATCAAGTCGGGTGCGATCGTAGTGAACGCCGACCGGATCGAATTTGCGGCCCTCAAAAACTGGATCCAGGGCTATTCCAACAGCACGGCCAGCCTGTACGGCAAATCCCTGTCGGTCGCGCAGTGCTCGGAACTGCATGCCGCGAAGACGGACGGCACCTATCAGGTACTCGCCTCGTCCACGATCGACAACGACGACGGCCTCATTTTGGTGGACAGCACCACCGGCCCCATGTCGAGCCCGCTATACCAGTTGTACAAGCTCGCCGAGTCCGGCGAGGACGACGAAATCTATTTCTCGCACCTCTTCTACCGCGACCTTGAGGACGCCATCGCGCGCGGTCCGTCGTGGATCAAGGCGGGGAAACTGCGTTCCCGTGCCCGGCAGATGTTGCCCCACGAATTCGCGCAACAGCATCTCAACACCTGGACAGCCTCAAGCGCGAACCTCTTCCCGGCCAACGTGATCGAGCGGTGTTACGCCGAAGCGTTCCCTCTCGACGTGAAGGCCATCACGGGCGGTGCGGCCTATGTCGTGGGTGCAGGTCTAGACCGTGCCTATGGCTTCAGCCTGCACGGCGACTCTACCGTGACCACCTGCGTGCTGAAGACCACCGGTCCGGATGGCGAGGCGCATTTTTACGTCCTGGCCAGCGATGATATTCGGTTCTCGTCGGAGGGCGGCATCAAGGCTGCCCTCACCCGATATCATCGGGACTTCGGGCCGGTGCGTCGGGCGGCACTGGAATCGTACAATGCGGCCGACATCGCGGCATGGGCAGCGGATCAGCCCTTCGCCTCGGAACTGATCCACCCGACCGCGGAACGGCAATCGTCCGCGTTCACCGCACTCTTCCAGGCGGCAAACGAAAGTCGACTCCACATCCATCCTTCAATGGCTAAGCTCAAGAAAGAGCTCGGCACCTTCGAATACAAACTCGACACAGGTACCAACGGCACGACGGTCGCGAAGTTTGGTCACGCTAAAGGCTGCCATGACGATACGGTCTATTCCTTGTGTTGGGCCGTGTACGCACTCCGGGATGACGAGCTAAACCCGTTCGAAATCGAGGGTGTCCACTGTCACAATGCACCGAATGGCGCGATTGCCCGTCTCTGCGTCCTGAACGCTGGAGATATTGTGCCTATGTGCGCCGGCGAGTGCCGTTCAATGATACATGCTCGAGACCTGTACGAGCGTTACAAGGAACGTGCCGGAATCGCACCCATGATCTTTGTCGACTTTTTCAAGGCGAAGGTTGTTAACACTGGATCGCACTCGGTTCCGAGGTAATTCTGAAGATCACTGTTGACTAAATCTGGCAACAATGCTATATTGATGTGTTTTATTGGAGTGAAATATGTTTTGGAATAGCCAGAGTCCGATTATCAAGCTAGTTCAAGCTAGCACAGAACGCAAGGCCAAAGCGGATCTTGCTCTGGATTTCTATCACGACAGGCAATCAGAAAACCTGCATTCCCTGATCGCGGCGCGCTGGTCTCGGCCTGAGGATTTTCGGTTGTTCCAGATCAATCTTACGAAGAAGATCACCAACAAGCGCGCCGCTGTCTACCTTCGCGCCCCCATGCGTACGTTTGCGGGATGGGATCAGGCCAAGGGTGAGGCGCTGTATCGAGCGATCGGCGCGAACTCTATCCTGAAGAAAGCCAATCGCTATACCAAACTGTTGCGCACCACTGCCCTGCAGGTGCGGTGGGCGAAGGATCGGCCGGCGCTGTCCGTAGTCACACCGAACATCCTGGATGCTCTCTACACCGATCCCGCGCGGCCGGATGCGCTGATCGTCACCCATCGCGGCTATAACGCCACGGGCACCCGCGTGAAGACTGAGGCCACCGAATACAGCGTTTGGTCGGCCACGGGATATGAACGTCTCGACTATCGGGGGCAGCCCATCCCGGTCGACGGCAATCCCGATGGCGTGAATCCGTATGGCGTTCTGCCGTTCGTGTCGCTGCACGACTCGCCACCGGACGATGACTATTTCGTCCGCGGCGGGGATGACGTGATCGAGGCTCAACAGGCTTTGAACTGCGGCCTAGTCAACTTGTGGCGGGCGATCGAGTTGCAGGCGCATGGGCAGGCTTGGGCCGCGGGCATCAGTGCTGGCGACGCGCTGCAGACTGGTCCAGATCGTGCGATCACGTTGCCGGTCGACGGGAAGTTCGGGTTTGCTGCGCCCGGAACGCCGATTGCTGAAATCCTGTCGGCGCTGGAATTCCTCGCGAAGCAAACGGCCGTTGCAAACGGTCTGTCGGCGAACGTGTTTTCGATCGATCAGCAGACCGCGGAGTCTGGCGTCGCGAAGGCTATCGAGGGCGCCGACCTGTTGGAAGCCAGGGCCGACGATATCGAGCTCTGGCGCGGCTATGAGGCCGAACTGTTCGAAGTCCTCAAGCACGTGTTGAACACCCATCAGCCTGGCACGATCCCGGCCGACGCCTCGGTTCGTGTCGACTTCGCCGAGCCCGATGAGGTGACGGACGAGGCCACCGCAGCGCAGGCCGCTCAGATCCGCATTACCAGCGGCGTCTGGTCTCCGGTGGACTGGGCACTGAGGGATAACCCGGATCTGGGCACCCGTGAGCAAGCCCTTGAAGAGTTGATGCGCAGGAGGGCCGAAACCGCGGCCCTGCGTCCAGAGATCGGCGCCCCGACCGCCGTACCCACCACCGCGACGGATCCGACTCCGTCTCAGATTGAGACACGTTGATGACTGTGGAAAACCCGGTGCCGGCGTCCGATATCGCCGTTCCTCCCGCTGCTGCCGGCGACACGGCTGCGAACGCTGGGCACATGATTCCCAAGGCTCGCCTTGATGAAGTCCTAGCTCAGAAAAAGACCTTGGAAGGGGACATGGCTGCGATTGCCGATGCCGTCCTCGCCGACGTCCCCGCTCATCTTCACGGCCTAATTCCCGCTGATTTGGGACCGGCCGCGCGGATTAAGTGGTTCACCGCGGCGAAGGCGACCGGCGTGTTCGGCGGCACCTCCACCGTGGTCCCCAAAACCGACACGGCGCCTGCGCGCACGACGCCGGCCCCTGCCGATCTCTCATCTTTGCCAGCCTTTGCGCGCATGTCGCGAGGCTATGGCACTAAGTAGGAATTGAGTAATGCTTACTATTCTCGAAGCTTCCAAGCTGATTACCAACCCTCTCGCGCAGGGTGTTGTTGAGGTTATCGCCTCTAACAACCCCGTTCTTGAGCGTCTGCCATTCATCGATATTGCCGGCACCGCGTACCGCTACAATCGGGAAGACACTCTGCCCGGCATCGCGTTCCGTGGTTTCAATGAGGGCTACACCGAGTCGACTGGCGTCATTAACCCCCAGGTCGAAAGCCTGACCATCGCCGGGGGCGACAGTGACTTTGACGTGGCTCTTGTCGCGATGGGCGCGGGCTCGAACGATATCCGCGCGACTCACGACGCAATGAAGGCGAAGAGCCTTAGCCTGACTTGGCTTAAGACTTTCTTCGATGGCGACTCCAGCCTGAATCCGCGGGAGTTCGATGGCCTGAATGCCCGTCTGACCGGTGGCCAGGTGATCCCGCTCGCCAGCGGTGGCGCGACCCTGACTCTTGACGCCCTGGACGAGCTCATTGATGCGGTGGTCGGCACCCCCGACGTTCTGCTGATGAGCAAGTGGGCTCGCCGCAAGGTAAACAAGCTGATCCGCGCGGCTGGTCAGGCGTCCGAAATCGTCTCGGACGCCTTCGGACGTCAGGTCATGGCGTATGCCGGCATCCCGATCGGCGTGGTTGAGGACGACGCGACCGGCACCGCGATCCTCGGTTTCGATGAGGACGACGGCGCCGGCAACCTCGATACCACCAGCATCTATGCCGCGCGCTTCGATGCTGAAACTCTTCTCGGTATCGAGACTGCCCCGATCGACGTGCGCGACCTCGGGGAGATCGAGGCCAAGCCGGCGCTTAGGACGCGTATCGAATGGTACAGCGGCCTGGCTCTGAAGCACCCGCGCGCCGCTGCCCGCCTCACTCGCATTAACAACGCCTAAGGCTCAAGGCGGGGGACCCCGGTCCCCCGTCGTCATGAAAGGAATTCGATATGTCTTACAATTTTGATGCGGCTCTTGAGCTTCAGTCCGCGACCACTGTTACCGCCTCCACCAAGGTCGCCGGCACTGGCGTTGCCCTCAACGTCCTGACGGTCGGCCCGACGTTCCGCGCCGTCTTCAACGTCGGGTCCGGGTCGGCCTTCGCTTCGGCACAGGTCGCCACTCTCGGCGTCGATGCCGCGGCGTCCACGTCGTTCGCCTCTCCGGTGACGATCAGCCTGCCCGGCGTCTCGGCGGCCGGTGTGTACGAACTGCCGCTCAGCTCGAAGCTGTTCGACCAGTTCGCCGCTGGCGACCTTCGCTACATCCGAAGCTGGGTTGATAACGCGCCTGGCACTGGCACCAGTTCGGTAACCTACTCGGCATTCCTGGCCCCCTAAGGTCAGGACGGCCCGGCTGCAGGGCGCCCCCAGAGGGCATAGGCAGCGGCGGATTGTTCGGTGAGTGCCGCCCCAAGCAAAACCCCGAAAGCCGGCGGCACCTTGTTTCGAGGGAGCGCGGCCGGGAATACAGAGGCCGACGTCCCCCGGCGTCGGCCTCACCATTTTTGAGAGGTGAGGGCGATGACGGTTACGGTGGGTACCAATAGCTATATCAGCGCGGCGGACGCGACGGCCTATTTTGCCGATCGTCTCTATGCAGCCGAATGGACTGCGGCGAGCTCTGGCGACAAGGACAAGGCTCTGATCATGGCTGCCCGCCAGATCGACCGCCTTGCCTTCCTAGGCCAGATCGCGACGGCCGGCCAGGCCATGGCATGGCCTCGCACCGGGGTCACTGATCGTGAAGGCCGGACCATCTCGTCCACGACGGTCCCACAAGCCGTTAAGGACGCTCAGTGCGAGGTTGCCCTAGCCACTCTGCGCGACGATCCCACCGCCGACGACGGCAACCGCAATGTGCGGCGCCTGAAGGCCGGATCGGTCGAACTCGAATACAGCGGTGCTGCTCCGACGCGGGTGCTGCCTGATATCGCCGCGTCGATCCTGGCGCCGTTCCTCGAGGCCAACAGCGCGCATTCGGTGAGGCTGGTGCCATGACCAGCCCACTGCGCGGACCCATCGCCCGCACCATCGCCGGCGCGCTCAAAGGCATCCTGTATGACCTGACACTCAGGCACCTGACTGGCAGCGTATACGACCCGATGAGCGGTGAGACCGTGAACACGTATGCGAACTACGTCTGTCGTGGATTCGTGGACACGTACTCGGCGGCCGAAAAGTCCGCGAGCGGGAACACCATCGCCGTCACCGATCGGAAGATCGTCATCTTGACGAAGACGCTTGCGGCGGTTCCCGAACTCAACGACGTCATCATCGTGGATGGCATCGACCGGAACATCGTCGCCATCGAGTCCGATCCTGCCGGGGCCACCTGGATCCTGCAGACTGCTCTGTGATCGATGATCGCGGCGGAGAGGGCATACGAGGACACCACCGGCTACAACGGCGAGCGGCGACTCTGGCGTGCGGTGCTGGCGGCACTTTGTCAGGATGCGCTTGGCGCCGGCTGGCCGTTCGAAGCGGACGAACAATTGTACCATACAGCATTGGCTCGGGTGTGGGTGCGGTCCGAATCGTTCGATGATGTGTGCGACCTGGCCGATATGGACCCCGAAGCGGTGCGGGATGGCATGAGGCGGAAGATGGACGCCTAACATCACCCTTCGCGGCCCCTTCATTGATGCATCCCAGGCACACTCAGCCAAAGACCAGCTTTCGCGTTTCATCGGAGGATTCGAAGGCATTGCTGGTCTTGAGAAACACCCACATTTCGTGAAAGTACGTTTCGCCAATAATATAGGTAAAGTGTGATACTCTAGCCACCTCCCCGACCGTCATCCCTTCTCCAGATCCGTCGTACCTAAATATATCTCCCACCGCAAGGGCAGGAAAAGGTTGATCGGATTCAATCTTGTAGAGAGCGTCATCTATTGATCCGGGCCGCAACACTTCAAGACGATACACGATCTTGCTCTTATTCATCTCATCCACCCTACTTCTTTATCAAGCAGTCAATAGAACCGGTTTTTGCCTAGCCGCGTGGATACCATCCCTTCGCATTTCGCTCAGGCAGAGATAATCCCTTCTCAGCCATATGACTTTCGAATATCGGCTCAACACGTGGACCGAATCCATCCCAGTTTGAGTCATAGCATGTCTTGCACAGAAAAAGCTTATAGTGGGGCAGATACTTTCCTTCGTATCGATGATTTCCAAATGGGACCCTGCTTTTGCAGAAAATGCAGGTCTCATACAACTGATCACCGGCACTCATAGCGATATGCCTCGACGTTTGTCGGCCGCTGACGCAGATCATAGCGCATAATTCGCTATCTTGAGAGCCATAGCATGAATGCGACGCCGCGGTGCTCTCGAGGATGGATCTGGGATCGTGCCTAGCGTCCGTGCGTATCGCGGCGCTAATCCTCATACTAATGATTTCCGGATTCCGCCGAACTTTTCCGGAATCCGGAAAGAGATTTTCCACCATAGGAAAATTACTCGAGTTATGGTCTCTCCACCAGCCGCGATGTGCGGCTATTGAAGAAGGAGACCAATGCTATGGATTTTCACGCTGCCCTTGAGAAATACCGAGTCGCCGAAGCCGCTGAGCGACGGGCTATCGAAGACGAGAGACCGATAGATGCTTATGACCTCGACCGCGCTACGCTCGACAATGCCCATGCCGAACTTTTGAGGGCGCCTATCACTTCGGTTCAAGATGCGTCGACGCTGTTCGATCTGCTGTGGACGCACCACACCCCCGGCGATACCGATGACGCGCTCAACACGGTCGGCTCAACCCAACTGATCGACCGCGTGGGCGTGGTCCTGCGCGAGCTCGCGGCGAAGGGTGCTGAGGCTGGCGATGCCCATCTTTGAACTCAGCCCCAAGGACTGGAACGCGGACATCTGGAAGGGCGAGGCCACCACAAGGGTCGTGGTCAGAGCTAAGGACGAGAAGGAAGCGAGATGCCTCGCCAGTGGATGGGAATTCCCCATCACTGGTGGTGTCGTGCCAGGCGCGCCGAGTCCACGATCCGATGATCGATGGATCGACGCGAGACTGACCGGTTGCAGGGAGATCAGTCCTGATGGATCGTCACAGGTGATTCTGACGGGCAGGCGCCCAATGCGAGAGTTCTGATACGATGAGATCGGCTTAGCGGCCGGCATGGCGGCGACGACTATTTTTCCATCGCCCACAGCAGATGCGGCCACCTAAGCTGATTTGGAGGTTGCTGTCATTTTAACTCGAGGATAGGAGGAATATATGGCTGTATATATGGTAAACTTCAGAATTGAATCTGACAAAACGTATGGAGAGAGATACAAAACCTTTACCGATCAATTGAAGGCAAGCAGCGCATGGTGGGACGAAAATACATCTTTTGTTGTAGTCCAAACAACAGAAGAGATTGATGATTTCTGCTATAGAATTTACTATAAAAGCGATTTTGATTCTTCAAAA
Source organism: Inquilinus sp. OTU3971 (assembly GCF_038440215.1). Lineage (NCBI taxonomy): Bacteria > Pseudomonadati > Pseudomonadota > Alphaproteobacteria > Rhodospirillales > Rhodospirillaceae > Inquilinus > Inquilinus sp. OTU3971. The sequence continues at coordinate 46,759 of NZ_JASATH010000009.1, forward strand.
GACAAGTTTGTTGTTCTGGACGCTTATGCTCAGGACGGTCGAGCCTTAGGGCAATACGACGATCGGGATTTGTTTAAGCTTCTTCCCTTCGTGAAGGAAATGTGATTATTTTAATTGGGCGCCGCATTGTCGGCGCCCTTCTCATGCTTCCGGCCGGGGAACCGGTCGAAGAGAGTCCCACGTTCCGTCATGGTTCAAACTTGCCAAGTGCGAACCGTTAAACTCTGCCCAATCTCCAATCAGCCGCCTGAGGAACTCTACGTCGTTGGGCTTCTCACTCGATCTTGATATGAGCACTTGAGGATATCCAGTCCCTCCATCGGGCAGGCGGATGCAATGACATTCGATGTTCACCCAGAAATGCGACAGATCCGGATAGCCGCTTTCGGACGAATTGATCGCATACTTGATCGCATGGGCAATCTGCGCGGCATCGATCCCTGGAACACTATCGTTGATGACGATTACGAGACCAGTGGATTTGTCCAATCGGAGTCGACCCTTCGTGGCGCGAATTTGCTCGTTGGCTATCTTGAGGTCCTTGCGCACGGCCCGTCCCGACACAGCATTGAAGACCTCGTTGAGCTTGTCGCGATCCGGCATGTTCTCGATAACTGAGGAAACCGGGACCTTTCCATAAATTCTGACTCTGGGAGCATCGGGTTGCGAGAGCCGATCTCTGAGCCTCCGTTCAATGCGCTCTAGCGTATTGCCGTTCACCGTCTTCATTTCGGTCACAATGCGCCTAGAGTTCTGAAGATAGTCGGCCTTCAACCCCGAACCATTCAGTTGCGCAAAGGCGGCGCCATCTAGCGACTCAGTCGTCGGCTCGCGATCCAGGAACCGCTTCATTCGGTCCTCAAGCCGATCGGCTGCGGCGAGCACCGGGTAGAGGGCGAAAAGCCTCAGGAAGAGTTCGGTCTCGGGCACTAATCTAGCTCCATGCGACTCCGATCCTACTCCCCTTAAAAGAGATGATCCATGAACCCGTGGCTGCCTGGCAAAACGATCATTCGTGACGTCGCCGAGCTCGCCGGCCTCGTGTCCGTCCTGCCCAATCCTCTGGTGGCGATCGACGGCGTAGACGGGGCAGGGAAGACCACCCTCGCGACGAAGCTATCCGCCACACTTGGATGGCCAGCAGTCGACCTTGATGACCATATCGGACCGAAGGGGCGATCGTACGTCGATCAGATCATATTCGACGATCTGGCAGAGGCGATCCGTCCCCGGCCGGTGATCTTCTCAGGCATCCATATGCTGGAGGTGCTGGACCGGGTAGGGGCGCGTCCTGATTTCCTCGTGTACGTCGTGCGGCTATCTCAGGCGGGCATCCCTGCGGACCTTGATCTAATCGAACGCGATCTTCGGCCGGAACTCACAGAGGGGCAGGACACCCCGCCCAAACTCGGCGGAGTGACGCCGGGAAAGCTAATGCGAAGCCTCTGGACCTACCTGCCACGGTGGAGGCCGGTAACGGCGGCCGATGTCGTGTTTGCCTGGCCCTAAGGACCCATGCAGCGGCGATGCGCGTCTATCCGAACAACGCGCCATAGATCGCCGCCAGCACCACGATCCAGAAAAAGGCGCTGAGGAGTCGGGAAATGAGTTGCATCAACATGCAGGGATGATGATCCCCTTCACGGCGTACCGCCATGGGGATGTTTATCGAACCCAATCGGCAATCGCTGAGGCCACCGCAGCCCCGGCCCCGACAACGGCCGACGCCGTCACAAGAACCGCGCCAATGCGCTGCCACGTGCTCAACGAGAATCGCGCCTCGGTCCTAACGCGCCGGTCGCGCCAATAGAGATCGCCCGTCGCCTCGTCGATCTCAAAGCCATCGAACTCGTCTATGCCTATCGTGCGTCGTGCCATGAACCGCCCGCGTCGCCGGTTTTCAAGGCACGGTGACCCAAGGCGATGAGCTTGAGCAAGCCCATTCCCTGCAGTCTGCGAATCGATGATTCGGGATGTCCGCGCACTGAGTGGCTACGGGTGCCTATGGCACCGTCCGACTCCGTCCCGAAAACCCATAGTTGGTATCAGGTTGGCATTTAGTGGCGACCCCTACGGGATTCGAACCCGTGTTACCGCCGTGAAAGGGCGGTGTCCTAGGCCTCTAGACGAAGGGGTCGGCGCGGCGCAGAGACCTAACCGCAGCGGTCGCGGAAATCAAGCGCTTTCCGCCCCCCAGAGCGGCGCCACATCCTCGATGAACAGCTGCACCCGGATATTGCCGTTCCAGCGGTCCAGCCGCAGCGTGCCGGCGACATGCAGCAGCGCGTCGCGGCGCAGCAGCGCCTGGCCGACCGGCTGGTCGGCGCAGCGAAAGGCGATGGCGCGCAGCCGGCCGCCATCGGGCCCGACCAGGGTGCAGGCGACATGGCCGCCGCTGCCGACCACCGACGCCGCCACCACCCGCACCCGCGGCAGGGCGAAGCGCGGCTCCGGATTACCCGCCCCGTAGGGACCGAGGCGGGACAGCGTCTCCGCCAGCTCGACCGTCGCGGCCTCCACCACCAGCGTGCCGTCCAGCTCGACCAGCGGCACCATCGGCTCCCCGGGCTGCGCCGCGACCTGGCCGTCGATATGCTCGGTCAGATAGGTGCGCAGCTCGGCCACCCGCTCCTGCCGCACGGTGAAGCCCGCCGCCATGCGGTGGCCGCCGCCGGACAGCAGCAGCCCGGCCTGGCGCGCCGCGATCACGGCGGCGCCGAGATCGACCCCCGGCACCGAGCGGCCGGAGGCCTTGCCGATGCCGCCCTCGAACCCGACGACGCAGGACGGCCGGCCATAGCGCTCGCGCAGCCGGCCGGCGACGATGCCGACCACGCCGGGATGCCAGCCTTCGCCCGCCACCAGGATCACGGGCCCCGATTCCGTGGCCTCGACCTGGGCGATGGCCGCGGCCATGACCTCGGCCTCGACCGTCTTGCGGTCGACATTGTGCTCGTCCAGCAGCGCCGCGATCCGCGCCGCCTCGGCCTTGTCCTCGGTGGCCAGCAGCCGGGCGCCGAGATCGGCCCGGCCGATGCGGCCGCCGGCATTGATCCGCGGCCCCAGGATATAGCCGGCGTGATAGGCGTCGACCGTCTCGGTCACCCGCGCCACATCGGCCAGGGCGGCCAGGCCGGTGTTGCGCCGCTGCGCCATCACCTTCAGCCCCTGCCCGACCAGCGCCCGGTTCAGCCCGGTCAGCGGCACCACGTCGCAGATGGTGCCGAGCGCCACCAGGTCGAGCAGCGCCATCAGGTCCGGCTCCGGCCGGTTGGCGAACACCCCGGCCTGGCGCAGGGTCCGGTTCAGCGCCACCAGCGCCAGGAAGGTGACGCCGCAGGCGGCGAGCTGGCCGAGGCCCGGGTCCTGGTCCAGCCGGTTCGGGTTGACCACCGCCGACACCTTGGGCAGGCGCGGCTCGGCCGTGTGGTGGTCGATCACGACGATGTCGAGGCCCGAGGCCGCGGCGCCTTCCAGGGCGTCGAAGGCGGTGGTGCCGCAATCGACCGTGACCACCAGCCCGGCGCCGCCGGCCCGCAGCTTCTCCAGCGCCTGGGCGTTCGGGCCGTAGCCCTCGGCGATGCGGTCGGGGATGTGGATCTGCGGCTCCACCCCGAGCCCGCGCAGGTAGCGGACCATGAGCGCGGTCGAGGTGGCGCCGTCGACGTCGTAGTCGCCGAACACGGCGATGCCCTCGCCGCCGGTCACCGCGCGGGCGATGCGCTCCGCCGCGCGGTCCATGTCACGCAGCACTGACGGGTCGGGCAGCAGCGCCCGCAGCGTCGGGTTGAGGAAGGCGGGCGCGTCGTCCAGGCCAACGCCGCGCGCCGCCAGCACCCGGGCGACGATCTCCGGCAAAGCGTGGCGCTGGGACAGGGCCAGCGCCAGCCGGTCGTCGGCGGCGCGGCCGATCCAGCGCGCGCCCTTGGCGGAGCGTTCGACGCCGAACAGCGCCGGCGTGCTCACCGCCCCCGCCTTGTGGTCATCGCCAGCCCCTCCCCGGCCGCCCCCGTCGGCCGCCATCCGCCGGCCTTAGTGGCCGACGAACTCGAACCCGGCCTTGCGGCGGAAATCGTGCCGCGCCTCGATGGTGCGCACCGTGCCGCTCTTCGACCGCATCACGATCGAATGGGTGATCGCGCCGCCGGGGATCAGGCGGACGCCGCGCAGCATCGGGCCGGTGGTGACGCCGGTGGCCGCGAACATGACGTCGCCGCCAGCCAGGTCCATCAGCCCGTAGACGCGAGTGAAGTCCTCGATGCCCTGGCGCTTGGCGCGCTCGCGCTCGTCATCGTTGCGGAACAGCAGGCGGCCCTGCATCTGGCCGCCGATGCAGCGCAGCGCCGAGGCCGCCAGCACGCCCTCGGGCGCGCCGCCGGTGCCGAGATACATGTCGACGCCGGTCTCGGCCTGGGCCGTGGCGATGACGCCGGAGACGTCGCCGTCGGAGATCAGCATGATCCGGGCGCCGGCTTCGCGGATCCGGGCGATCAACTCCTGGTGCCGCGGCCGGTCGAGCACGCAGACCACGAGGTCGGAGACCGCGATCCGCTTGGCCAGGGCCAGCGCCTTCAGGTTCTGGGCCGGGGTCGAGTCGATGTCGATCAGGTCCCTCGGCAGGTCTCCGCCGACCGCGATCTTGTCCATGTAGACGTCGGGCGCCTTCAGGAAGCCGCCCTTGTTGGCCATGGCGATGACCGCCAGCGCGTTCGGGCCGCCCTTGGCGGTGATGGTGGTGCCCTCCAGCGGGTCGAGCGCGATGTCGATCTCCGGCCCGTCGCCGGCGCCGACCTTCTCGCCGATATAGAGCATCGGCGCCTCGTCGCGCTCGCCCTCGCCGATCACCACCTCGCCCTCGATCGCCAGGCTGTTCAGCGCCTGGCGCATCGCGTCGACCGCAGCCTGGTCCGCCTGGCGCTCGTCGCCGCGACCCATCAGCCGCGACGCGGAGAGGGCTGCCGCTTCCGTCACCCGCACTGCCTCGAGCGCGAGGTTGCGGTCCATCACCTGGGACTTGGTTTCCGGCCGTTTCATCGTCTCTCCGATCCTCTCGGTCTCGTCTCCGCCGCATCCGGCCCTCACGGGCGGCGGCGGACACATCGTACGACGGGTGTACCGGCTTTCAACCGCAGCCGGTACCGGGAATGATCACAGGTCTTCGATGCGAATGACATGTGGCGGCTCCAGCACCGCGTCCAGCGCGCCCAGCGCCGCCAGCAGCCGGGTCATCGCCGCCTCGTCCGTCTCATGGGTGATGATCACCAGCGGCACGGCGTCGCCGGGCGACCGGCCGCGCTGCAGCAGGCTCTCGACCGAGATCTGCTGGTCGCGCATCGCCGCGGCCACGTCGGCGATCACGCCCGGACGGTCGACCACCATCAGCCGAAGGTAGTAGGCGCCCCGGCGATGGTCCATCGGCAGCACAAGGGCGCGCTCGAGCCGGGCGGCCGGGATGCCGAGCACCGGCACCTTCAGGCCGCGGGCCAGGTCGACCAGGTCAGCGACCACGGCCGAGGCGGTCGGGCCGGCACCGGCGCCGCGGCCGGTCATCATCACCTGGCCGACGAAGTCGCCCTGCGCCACCACGGCGTTGAACACGCCCTCGACATGGGCGATCGGCGAAGCCTCGGCCACCATGCAGGGATGGACCCGCAGCGACAGCCCCTCATCCGTGCGCCGGGCGATGCCGAGCAGCTTGATGCGGTAGCCCAGCTCCTGCGCATAGGCGATGTCGAGCGCCGAGATCTGGCGGATGCCCTCGATGTGCAGGTCGTCGAACTCGACCCGGGCGTTGAAGGCCAGCGCCGCCAGCACCGCCAGCTTGTGCGCGGCGTCGACGCCGTCGACGTCGAAGCTGGGATCGGCCTCGGCATAGCCGAGCTTCTGTGCCTCGGCCAGCACCTCGGCGAACTCGCGGCCCGTGGTCCGCATCTCGGTCAGGATGTAGTTGCAGGTGCCGTTGAGGATGCCGAACACGCCGTCGATGCGGTTGCCGGCCAGCCCCTCGCGCAGCCCCTTGATCGCCGGGATGCCGCCGGCGACCGCCGCCTCGAAGGCCAGGGCCACGCCGGCCTCCTCGGCCCGGGCGGCGAGATCCGCGCCGTGCACGGCCAGCAGCGCCTTGTTGGCGGTGACCACCGGCTTGCCATGGCCGATCGCGGTCTCGCAGACGGCCTTGGCGATGCCGTTGGCGCCGCCGATCAGCTCGACCACGACGTCGATCTCGGGATCGGCGGCCAGAGCCACCGCGTCGTCGTACCAGCGCACCCCGTCCAGCGGCACGCCGCGGTCGCGGTGCCGGTCGCGGGCCGAGACGGCGGCGACGACGATACGCCGGCCGCTGCGCTGGGCCAGCAGCTCGGCATGGGCCTGCAGCAGGCGAAGCACGCCGCCGCCGACCGTGCCGAGGCCGGCAATGCCGATGCGAAGCACAGGGATCACGATACCGCTTTCAGGCTGACCGGCTGCGGGTCGTTGCGGCGCCGGCTCAGGAACGTCTTGATGGCCTTGCAGGCCTGGCGGATGCGCTGGTGGTTCTCGACCAGGGCGATACGGACATGGCCGTCGCCGTATTCGCCGAAGCCGACACCCGGCGCCACCGCCACCCCGGCCTCCTCCAAGAGCAGCTTGGAGAAGGCGAGCGATCCCATGCTGGCAAAGGCCTCCGGGATCGGCGCCCAGACGAACATGCTGGCCTCCGGCTTCTCCACCGGCCAGCCGGCGGCGCGCAGCCCCTCGATCAGCGTGTCGCGGCGCAGGCGATAGCGCGCCCGCATCTCGTCGACGAAATCCTGCGGCCCGTTGATCGCCGCCGTCGCCGCCACCTGCAGCGGCGTGAAGGCGCCGTAGTCGACATAGGACTTCACCCGCGCCAGCGCCGCGATCAGCCGCTTGTTGCCGGCGGCGAAGCCGATGCGCCAGCCGGCCATCGAATAGGTCTTGCTCAGCGAGGTGAATTCGACCGCGATGTCGCGCGCCTCGGGGATCGCCAGGATCGAGGGCGGCGGCGCCGTGTCGAAATAGATCTCGGCATAGGCCAGGTCGGACAGGATCCAGATGCCGTGCTGGCGGCAGAACTGGACGATCGGCCGGTAGAAGTCGAGGTCGACCACCTCGGCCGTCGGGTTCGACGGGTAGTTCAGCACCAGCGCGGTCGGCTTCGGCACGCTGTGCCGCACCGCCCGCTCCAGCACTTCGAGGAAGCTGCCGCCGGGCGGGGTCGGCGGCAGCGACCGCACCGACGCGCCGGCGATGATGAAGCCGAACATGTGGATCGGGTAGCTCGGATTCGGCACCAGGATGATGTCGCCCGGGCTGGTGATCGCCTGGGCCAGGTTGGCCAGGCCTTCCTTCGACCCGATGGTGACGACGATCTCGCTCTCGGGGTCGAGCTCGACCCCGAAGCGGCGCTGGTAATAGGCGGCCTGGGCCCGGCGCAGCCCGGGGATGCCACGCGAGGTCGAATAGCCGTGGCTGCGCGGATTCTGCGCCGCCTCGGTCAGCTTCTCGATCACATGCTTCGGCGGCGGCCCGTCGGGGTTGCCCATGCCGAGATCGATGATGTCCTCGCCCCGAGCTCGCGCCGCCGCCTTCATCGCGTTCACCTCGGCGAACACATAGGGCGGCAGGCGCTTGATTCGGTGGAAGTCCTGGTCGGTCATCGACATGTCCCCCCGACGCCCGTCGGGGCGTCCGGTGCTGAGCTTATTGGGCGAGGTAGATTTCGACGCGGGCGGCCTGGCCGTCGGTGATGTTCGGCCGGGTGTCGGCCGCGCCGCCGGTGACGATTCGGGCCGGGTCGACGCCGGCCGCGCGCAGCGCCGCTGCCACCGCCTCGGCCCGCGCCTTGGCCTGGGCCGCGCCGTCGCCGGCGCCGAAGCCGACGACCCGCAGCTTCGGGCTCTGCGCCGTCTTGGCGACATTCTCGATGGTGCTGCTGGCCGAGGCCGGCAGGGTGGTGCTGCCGCCGTCGAACTTGACGGTGCCGGCGACCCGGTTGTTGAAGCTGAAGGCCGGCTTGGCCTCCGGGGCGGGGGTCGCCGCGGCCTGGCCGGCCGGCTTGTTGCCGAAGCTGAGCGCGCCGGGCGCGCCCGAGGCGGCGCGGTCGGCCTCGAGCTGGCCGCGCACCGCGGCCTGCTGCTCCGGCGTCGGCAGGTCGGTCGGCTTCTCCGGCACGGTGGCGAGATTGGGGTAGGCCTGCTCCGAGGCCGGGCGCGGCATCGAGTCCATCGCCGGGGGGGCGGCGGTGTTGCGGCGCTGGCCGAAGCTCATCGGCGCCACCGTGCCGGTCGGCTGCTGCTGTTGCGCCTGCTGCGCCGCCGCCTGCTGCTGCGCGGCCTGCTGCTGGCGCTGGAAGGCAGCCTGGCGCTGCGCCTCGATCTGCGCCCGGCGCTGCTGCTGCATCCCCGCCTGCTGCTGCGCCTGCTGGGCCTGGGCCTGCTGCATCGCCGCGCGGTCGGCGTCGGTCTGGGCCATGGCCGGCAGCGAGTAAGTCTTGGTGTCGCCCGCCTGCGCCGTGCCCAGGGGGCCGCCGACGCTGGGCACCGGCGGCTGCTCGGCCACGCCGAGCGGCGAGACCTCGGCGGTCTCGGCCTTGGGCACGGAGGCCTGGACGTCGCCCGCATAGGGCGTGCCGTCGAAGATGCGGCCGCCGCAGCCTGCGAGGACGAGGCCCAGGGCGACGGTGGCGACGGCGCCACGGACCGGAAGGCCGGGGCGGGCGGAAGCGATCATGAGAGAGCCGGTGCGACGCATGGCACGTGCCTAGCACACTTCGTTGAAAGGGTGGACTGGAAAGAGGATGGCCGTGCAAAGTGGCAGATAAGCGGCATTCTACGCCCGAATCCGCGCCTCGGGCGACGCCGCCGCAGCCAGGGAGACCCTTCCGCATGACCGAGCGCGCCCGCACCGCCCCCAGCCGGACGAAGTCCGGCGAAGCGGAGCCAAAGACCCGGACGAAGTCCGGCGAAGCGGAGCCAAAGACCCGGACGAAGTCCGGCGGAGCAGCGCCCAAGGGCCGGACGACGTCCGGCGAAGCCGCGCTCGAGACCCGGACGAAGCCCGATGCGGCCGGGCCGGCGGTTCAGGCCAAGCCCGGCGCGCCCGCGCCCGAGACCGCGCCGGCGGCGGATCCGGCCGAGCTGGGCCGCCGCATGATCGAGATCGGCGAGCGCAGCGCCCGGCTGGTCACCGCCTTCCTGGAGAAGCAGGGCCGGGCCGAGACGCCGGAGCTCGACCCGCTCAACATCGGCTCGGCCTTCCTGGCCATGACCCAGCGGCTGATGGCCGACCCGACCCGGCTGCTGCAGGCCCAGATGTCGCTGTGGCAGGACTACGCCACGCTGTGGAGCCGCACCGCCCAGCGCATGCTGGGGCAGGAGGCGGAGCCGGTGGTGGCGGCGGAGAAGGGCGACAAGCGCTTCAAGGACCCGGCCTGGAGCGAGGTCGCGGTGTTCGACTTCATCAAGCAGTCCTACCTGCTGACCGCGCGCTGGCTGCAGGGCTCGGTGCGCGAGGTCGAGGGGCTGGACGCCAAGACCGCGAAGAAGGTCGACTTCTATACTAGGCAGTTCATCGACGCGATGTCGCCGTCGAACTTCGTCGCGACCAACCCCGAGGTGCTGCGCAGCACGCTGGATTCGCGCGGCGAGAACCTGGTCAAGGGCCTCGAGAACATGCTGGCCGACCTGGAGCGCGGCCAGGGCCAGCTCGCCATCACCATGACCGACCGCAGCGCCTTCGAGATCGGCCGCAACATCGCCGTCACTCCCGGCAAGGTGGTGTTCGAGACCGAGCTGATGCAGCTGATCCAGTACGACCCGGCGACCGAGACGGTGGCGCGGCGGCCGCTGCTGATCATCCCGCCCTGGATCAACAAGTTCTACATCCTCGACCTGAAGCCGCAGAACAGCCTGATCCGCTGGGCGGTCGAGCAGGGCCACACCGTCTTCGTCGTCTCCTGGGTCAACCCGGACGGGCAGCTGGCGGATAAGAGCTTCGGCGACTACATGCTGGAAGGGTCGCTGGCGGCGCTCGGCGCGATCGAGCAGGCGACCGGCGAGCGCGAGGTCAACGTCATCGGCTATTGCCTGGGCGGCACGCTGCTGGCCTGCACCCTGGCCTGGATGACGGCCAAGGGCGAGGCGGACCGGGTCAAGAGCGCGACCTACCTGACCACGCTGACCGACTTCACCGATCCGGGCGAGCTCGGCATCTTCGTCGACGAGGAGCAGCTGCGGACGATCGAGCACAAGATGTCCGGCAAGGGCTATCTCGAAGGCTCGGCCATGGCGACGACCTTCAACCTGCTGCGCGCCAACGACCTGATCTGGTCCTTCGTCGTCAACAACTACCTGCTGGGCAAGGACCCCTTCCCCTTCGATCTGCTCTATTGGAACAGCGACGCGACCCGGATGCCGGCCGCGATGCACAGCTTCTACCTGCGCAACATGTACCAGGAGAACCGGCTGGCGCAGCCGGGCGGCATCACCCTGGCCGGGGTGCCGATCGACCTGACCACGATCAAGACCCCGACCTTCATGCTGTCGACCCGCGACGACCACATCGCGCCCTGGGCCTCGACCTATGCCGGAACCCAGCTGTTCGGCGGGCCGGTGCGCTTCTGCCTCAGCGCCTCGGGCCACATCGCCGGGGTGGTCAACCCGCCGGCGGCGAAGAAGTACTGCCATTGGGTCAACACGCGGACGCCGAAGACCCCGGAGGCCTGGCTCCAGGCCGCCGAGCAGGTCGAGGGCTCGTGGTGGCCGGAATGGCAGAAATGGGTCGCCCGCCACGCCGGCGGCCAAGTCCCGGCCCGGCGCCCGGGCGACGGCGGGCTGACCCCGATCGAGGACGCCCCTGGCCGCTACGTGCGGGCGACGTGAACGCAGATCAAGGTTGGGTTCGCCCCGCGAACCCAACCTCCCCATCTCACGCTGCCAGATCCGCCGCCGCATAGGCCCGGCGCAGCTCGGCCAGGCGATCGCCCTCCAGCACCCGGTCGAGATGGATCTCCGGCCGCGACGCGGCGGCCAGGACGACGCGGTAGAGATGGGTCCACAGCCCGGCGCCGCGATGCACCACGGCGTACAGGATCTCGCGCCGCTGCGGGTCGCGCGGGCGGGGACAAGGGCGCTCGTCGAGCCGCTCGACGGTGTCGCCGGGATGGGCCAGCGGGATCGCTGCGGACTGGTAAGCAGACATGAAAACCCTCCATCGCGGTTGCGAGGAGGGCTGACGCGCGGCTTTCGACCCGTTTGGTTGCCGGTCCGGCCGCATCGCCCCTCTTGCGAGAGGCCACCACCTTGCCCGGGAGGCAGGTTGGCGTGGGCGTCAGCCCAACTCTGGATGCGAGGCTGGGTGTAGCGCGGAGCGCGCCGCAGCGCAAGCCCGATCGGGCCGGCGCGTCGGGCAACCGATATCGACATTCTGAGGGCGGGAAGCCGGAGCGCGCCTTGCCCTGACACGGTCACGTCGCCATTTCTCAAGAGAAGCCATCGCCCGGTTGCCGGCGAGGCAGGGCGCCGGGCTCGCGAAGGGAGACGCGCCATGGGAATGCACCTCACCAGTCCTGCGTTCGGGAACGGCGAACGAATGCCGGAACGCTTCAGCTGCGACGGCCTGGACCAATCGCCGCCGCTCGCATGGTCTGAGGCACCCAAGGGAACGCACAGTTTTGCGCTGTTCTGCGACGATCCCGATGCGCCGGGAGGCACCTTCCATCACTGGGCGGTTTACGACATTCCCGTCAGCACTCACGAGCTGCCGGAGGGCTTTCCGCGCACGCCCACGGCCGGACTGGCGCGGCAGGGCGTCAACGATTTCGGGAAGGTCGGCTATGGCGGGGCCTGTCCGCCAAGAGGCCACGGCCCCCACCACTACCATTTCAAGCTGATGGCCCTGGATGTCGGCCATCTCTCTGTTCGCGGCACCCGCTGCGGGGATATCGAGGCCGCGGCGCGCACCCACGCCCTGGCCGAAATCGACCTGGTGGGCATCTATTCGCGCTGACGCTCCCCTGGCGGATTCGTTCTTCGGCGGCGATCCCGGCCGACGGTCACGCCGACCGGGATGCCGGATCCAAGGCCGGCAGCCGTCACCGTCTCCAGCGGAAACCGGAGCCATGTTGACCACGTACGGCCGCAAGCGGCGCGCTGCGTGGGCCGTGTCCTTCGAGGCTGGCCGTCGGCCTCACGCCGCCTTCTCGTCTTCGAACATGACCGGCGGCCCGAGCTCCGCGAGGCGGAAGAGGCGGAAGGCCCGCTCGCCGTTGAAGTCGAGGACGCGGAGATCGTCCGATTCATGCAGGTCGCGCATTACCACCTGGAAATGGCCCCCATAGCGTTCCCGCGCCATCGGCACAGGCACCTCATAGGCGATGAATTTCTCGATGCCCTTGGCCCGAAGCTTCTCGGTCAGCGCCGGGTCGGTCAGCGAAGCATGCGAGGTCACGATCACCAAAGGACCGCTCCCGGTAAACAGCAGCGCCGCTTTCATGGCGGGTCCTCCTCAGAGCTGGCGCTGTACGAAGCGTTGCGACAGCTCAGCAACAATGATCCTTGGCGCGAAGTCCCGGTCGTCAAGCGTCTGAACTGTGAGCAGGCATGGGGACGGTCCCCTCAATATCGCACGAGGCCTGAAGCCTGCCGCGCCGATCGGCGCCGAGCCCCGAACCACCATCCTGGTGTTGTTCGGGTCACTGGCCAACCCGGAGCAAGGCTTCGATCTCGCCGTGCCCCGGACCGCTCTTGCCCCGATGCTCGGATCGTCGGACGCTGCCGGACTGTCCGCTGCGAGCCGTCGATGCCCAACCAATCCCCCTCCCCCGCCCGGCCGGTGCCCGACCTTTTCGCGGCCAAGCCCGCCGCCTATGACCGCTTCACCCGGGCCGAATGGGCGGCGCTGCGGGCCACCACGCCGATGGTCCTGTCCGAGGCCGAGCTGGTCGAGCTGCGCGGGCTGAACGAGCCGGTGTCGCCGGCCGATGTCGCCGACATCCTGCTGCCGCTGTCGCGCCTGCTGAACCTGCATGTCGCCGCCGCCCGCGCGCTCGATGGGGTGCAGGACGCGTTCCTCGGCCGGCCCGGCCCGCCACCGCCCTACATCATCGGCGTCGCCGGCAGCGTTGCCGTCGGCAAGAGCACCTTCGCCCGGCTTCTGCGCCTGCTGCTGTCGCGCTGGCCCGACCATCCGCGGGTCGAGCTGGTGACCACCGACGGCTTCCTGTGGCCGAAGTCGGTGCTGGAGGAGCGCGGGCTGATGCGCCGCAAGGGCTTCCCCGAGAGCTACGATTTGCGCCGGATGATCGGCTTTCTGGCCGCGGTGAAGTCCGGCCGCCCGGAGGTCGAGGCGCCGGTCTACTCGCACCTCGCCTACGACATCCTGCCCGGCGCGAAGCAGGTGATCCGCCGGCCGGACATCCTGGTCTTCGAGGGGCTGAACGTGCTGCAGGCGCCGGCCGGGGCGTCGGTCGTCACCTCCGACTTCTTCGACTTCTCGGTCTATGTCGATGCCGAGGAGGAGGACATCGCCCGCTGGTTCGTCGAGCGTCGCCTGCTGCTGCAGCGCACCGCCTTCCGGGACCCCTCCTCCTATTTCCATCACCAGCGCGACCTGCCGGAGGCCGAAGCCCGCCGCGTCGCCCGCGAGATCTGGGACCGGATCAACGGGGTCAACCTGCGCGAGAACATCCTGCCCACCCGGCAGCGCGCCCGGCTGGTGCTGCACAAATCCGCCGATCACTCGGTCGACGCCGTCGCCTTGCGCCGGATGTAGCCATGGACCTGCCCCTCGGACCGCTGATCGGATCGGGCAAGGAGGCCGAGGTCTTCGACGCCGGCGATCTGGTGGTCAAGCTGTACCGGACGACCGCGGCCGCGCCAAAGCGGGCGGCGTTCCGCGAGGCCTCGATCCTGGCGCTGATCGAATCGCTCGGCCTGCCCGTGCCGTCGGTCCATGCCGTCGGTCAGATCGACGGCCGCTGGGGCATCGCCATGACCCGGGCCGAAGGTCCGCCCCTCGCCGACGCCATCCGTGCCCCCGGCCGGATCGAGGCCTGTCTGGACCGGATGGCCCGGCTGCAGATCGCGATCCATGGCCATCCCGGGACGCATCTCGGCAGCCTGAAGGCGAGGCTGGCGGCGAATATCGCCAGGATGCCGGACGAGGCCCTGCGGCGCCGGCTGCTGCACGGCCTGGCCGCGCTGCCGGACGGCGACCGCCTCTGCCACGGCGACTTCCACCCGTGGAACATCCTGGGGCCGCCGGGCCGCGAGGTGGTGGTCGACTGGCTGGATGCCTGCACCGGCGACCCGGCGGCCGATGTCTGCCGTTCCTATGTGCTGATCCGGCCGGTGGCGCCCGACCTGGCCATGGCCTATGTTGAGACCTACGCTGCGGCTGCGGGCGAAAGCCGGGACCGGATCCTCGCCTGGCTGCCCTTCGCCGCCGCCGCCCGCCTGGCCGAGGGCGTGCCGGACCAGGCCGGGGCGCTGCTGGCGATGGCCGAGCCCGGAACCCTGCCGTGACCCGGCTCCGAGGGGCCGCGAAACGTTGCGTTCGGGCCGATTCTGCCGTCGAACTTGCCATTCCGTCCGCCGTCCCCCATGTTTAGGGGGTCATTCTGGTTCGGACGGCCGGCCTGCTATGCCCTCGCGGCCGCGGATCCCTCGCCTTTCCCCTTCCCGTTTGATGCGTTGCGCAGTCCCGCGCGGCGCCACCCCTCAACTGGAGGAAAAGCGATGCCGATCGGCACCGTGAAGTGGTTTAACAGCACCAAAGGCTTCGGTTTCATTCAGCCGGAGAGCGGCGGACCGGACGTGTTCGTTCATATCTCGGCCGTCGAGCGCGCCGGGCTGCGTGGCCTCAACGAAGGCCAGCAGATCTCCTACGAAGAGCAGCGCGACCCGAAGCGCGGCAAGACCTCGGCGGAGAATCTGAAGGCCGTCTGAGCCTTCGATTGCGGAGCGGAACAGGAGCGCCCGCCCGTCGGGCGCTCCTTTTCTTGTGACAGACCGGCGATGCGGACGCATCGCGCCAGAGGGAGGCCGTCATGCCGTTCAAGCCGAACTACAATCAGCAGCGCAGCGAGCGCAACCGCGCCAAGGAACAGAAGAAGCAGGAGAAACTGCAGAAGCGCGAGGAAGAGACTGCGCGCCGCAAGGCGACCCAGGAGGGCGACGCGCCCCAGGATGGCGATGCGCCGCCGAACGACGCGACCGAGCCGTCCTGACCCGAACCGTCACCGGAGTGCCGCCATGGCCCGGAGCAAGAAACAGTCCAATGACAGCACCTTCGTGCTGTTCAACATCGTCTACCAGGACGGCACGCTGAGCTCGAACCGCAAGGTACCGCGCGCCGAGGCCGACGGGCTGGACGGCGAGGCCCCCGTGCGCGCCTTCATCGAGGCGCAGGACCGCAAGATCGCCGAGATGTCCGGCAATCCCCGCGGCCCGATCAAGACCATGACCCGGCTGCGCGGCCAGTAATCCAGGCCGGCGCCCCGAGCCGGGCTCCGGAGAGCCCGGCTTTGCTTTGCCTCAGCCGAGCCACGCCGCGCTGAACTTCGCGTGGCCGCCGTCGTGCAGGCGCAGGTTCAGCCACTGGTCGACGAAGGCCTTGAACACCACGTCGCCGCGCGGCAGCAGATAGGCCTTCTCGGCGAAGGTGAAGGGCTGGTCGGGATGCACGGCGCAGAGGCCGGGGCGCAGCTTCTGCTGCAGCCGGGTCTCGCTGGCATCGGTGATCATGACATCGGCCCGGCCGGCCAGGATCTCGTCGAAGATCGTGGTGTTGTCCGGGAAGATGGTGATCTTCGCCGACTTGATCCGCTCGCGCACGAAGGCCTCGTTGGTGCCCCCCGGCGGCTCGATCACCGTGACGCCGGGCTGGTCGATCTGCTCCACCGTCTGGAACTTGTCGACGTTCTCGCATTTGGTGATCGGCGTCTTGCCATCGACATCGATCGGGATGCTGAAGAAGGCCTGCTTCTGGCGCTGCAAGGTCACGCTGATGCCACCCATGGCCATGTCGCAGGCGCCGCTGGTGAAATCGGCCATCAGCGTCTTCCAGCTGGTCTTGACGAACTCCGCCTTCACCCCGAGCACGGCCGCCAGGTCCTTCGCCATGTCGATGTCGATGCCCTCGTACTCGCCCTTGGCCGGGTCGAGATAGGTGAAGGGCTTGTAGTCGCCGGTGGTGCAGACCTTCAGCACCCCGGCCTTGGCCACGGCGTCGAGCGTGTCGGTGCGATCCGCCGCGGTTGCGGCGGCAGGCAGGACGAGCAGCAGAGCGGCAGCGAGCAGGCGCATGATTCCTCCCGGTTTCGAGTCGGTGAGGATCTTAGTCGGACAAATGGGACGCCACCAACAGGGTCGTCCGCGCGGCCGGTCGCCGCTACCATCGCCCGCATGAAGCTGATCGCCTACACCATCGGCGGGAGCCATCCGGAGATCCGGCCAGCCCCGGCCACACGCGACTGGATGTCGGCGACGCCGGAGGGCTTCGCCTATCGCTGCCTGCCGCTCAACATCGCCAACGCCCATGGCTGGGAGATCCTGTGCCCGGCCGCGATCCGGGCCTGGTGGGACGGCGGCACGGCGCCGGAGTCGGTGCGGGTCGAGGCGTCCGGAGACGGCCCGCATCCCGCGGTCGGGCATTTCGGCAGCGGCATCCTGACCTTCCATGTGCCGCTGCTGCTGCGCACCGAGCCGGGCTGCAACCTCTGGGTCTCGGGCCCGACCAACGCGCCGAAGGACGGCATCGCGCCGCTGACCGGCGTGGTCGAGACCGACTGGTCGCCCTACGGCTTCACCATGAACTGGCGCTTCACCCGGCCGAACCATCTGGTCGAGTTCGCGGCCGGCGAGCCCTTCTGCCTGTTCTTCCCGCTGGTGCGCGACGCGGTCGAGGCAGTGGAGCCGGAGATCCGCCCGTTATCCGACGACCCGGCGCTGGAGGCGCGCTACTGGGCCTTTCACCAGGGCCGCACCGATTTCCTGGCCGACCTGCCGGTGCCCGGCACCGACGCCAACGAGGCGAAGTGGCAGAAGGGCTACTACCGCGGCCTGGACACCGACGGCACCCCGGCGCCGCAGCACCAGACCAAGCTGCGCCTGAAGCCGTTCAGGGAGAAGTAGCCGGTGGCAGAAGAAAATGAGTCCCCCCTCCCCTCGCAGGGGGGTTAGGGGGAGGGGGTTTGAGCCGCCGGAGCCGG
Source organism: Inquilinus sp. OTU3971 (assembly GCF_038440215.1). Classification (NCBI taxonomy): domain Bacteria; kingdom Pseudomonadati; phylum Pseudomonadota; class Alphaproteobacteria; order Rhodospirillales; family Rhodospirillaceae; genus Inquilinus; species Inquilinus sp. OTU3971. The sequence continues at coordinate 63,971 of NZ_JASATH010000009.1, forward strand.
CCTGAGTTCTGGCGATCCGGCCCGGACGGCAAAGTCTGTCCCTCGTCCATTCGCGCGCGGACGCGCGCAGCCCCCCCCCCCCCCCCCCCCCCCCCCCCGGGGGGGGGGGGGGGGGTGGGGGGGGGGGCCTCTCGACACCAGCGCCAGCGTGGCTTGTTGGGAGGAAAAAGGAGCCGTGCGAGACCGAACCGGCGTCTGCTTGATTGGCGACAACCCCCTCCCCCTAGCCCCCTCCCGCAAGGGGAGGGGGGACTCATAGGGAGCGAGGGAAGGAGTGAAGCCCATCCGTCCTTACGCCTTCGTCGCCCGTTCCGGGATCACCTCGCCGCCGGGCTGCAGCCACAGGTTCTTGACGTCGGCCCGCGCCGCGGCGAGGTCGTTCGGGTAGTACAGCAGCACATGCGCCGCATCCTGGACGATGATGCGCTGCGCCTTGGCGTACAGCGTCTTGCGCTCGGCATCGTCGGTCGACGACCCGGCCTTGTTCAGGATCTCGTCCAGCTCGGCGTTGCTGTAGAAGCCGAGATTGGCGCCCTTCGGCGACCAGCTGTCGGTGTGGTACAGCGGCTTCAACTGCAGGTCGGCGTCGAAGGTGCCGGTCGACCAGGAGGCGATGACCGCGTGCACGGCCTGGGCCGCCTTCTGCTCCGGCGTGCCGAAGGCGGCGGCGGTCCATACTCCGCTCTCCATCCGCTGGATGTTCAGCGTGATCCCGGCCTGGGCCCACATGCCCTGCAGGATCTCGGCGATGTTCGCCTCCGGCTCCTGCACCGCGACATTGATGGTGATGCCGTCGGCATGGCCGGCCTCGGCCAAGAGGGCCTTGGCCTTGGCCACGTCCAGGCCGTAGCCCTCGACCGTCGGGTCGTAGCCGAACACGGCGGGCGACAGCGGCGAGGTCGCCGGCAGGCCGAAGCCGTACAGCAGGTTGCTGACGAGGCCAGCCCGGTCGGTGGCCAGGTTCAGCGCCTGGCGGACGCGGACATCGTCCAAGGGCGCCAGCTTGACGTTCAGCGACACCCAGAACACCGAGGTCGGGTTGCCCTGGATCAGGGTCAGCTCGGGGTTCGCCTTGATCGGCGCGGCGAAGACCGGCGGCAGCGGCACGACGACATCGGCGTCGCCGGTCTGCACCGCCATGTTCATGACCGCCGCTTCCTGGGTCCAGATCCATTTCAGGGTCTTGGTCGGCGCCTTCTCGCCCCAGTAATCGGCATTGGCCTCGGACAGCACGTATTCGCCCGATTTGTACTCGGCCAGCTTGTACGGGCCGGTGCCGACCGCGGCGCGGCCCAGCGTGCCGGCCGTGTCGGCCTTCGGGCTGACGATCGTGGCCGAGGCCACGGCCATCAGCTTGAGGAAGGCGGGGTAGGGGCGCTTCAGGGTGAAGCGGATGGTGTCGGCATCCAGCGCCTTGACCTCGGACAGGATGGCGCGGAACCGGCCGCTGGCGGCCAGGCCGCGCTTCTCGTCCATGTGCCGGGCGAAGCTGGCGATCACGGCGTCGGCGTTGCACGGCTCGCCGTCATGGAACTTGACGCCCTGGCGCAGGGTGAAGGTCCAGACCGTGCCGGTGGCGTCGGCCTCCCATTTGGTGGCCAGGACGGGCACCAGCTCCATCTTGTCGTTGTAGCCGGTCAGCCCCTCATACATCGGCTCCAGGATCGCCGAGGTGTAGGTCGCGGTCTGGTCCGCGGGATCCATGCTGCGCGGCGCCTCGCTCTGCAGGATCACGATCTGCGAGGCATCGGCGGCGAAGGCGCCGCGGCCGCGCAGCAGCGCCGCCAGTCCCAGCGACCCGCCCAGGGCCAGCGCGCCGCGCCGGTCGATCACAAATGCCATCTCGTCCCCCGTTGGTTGGAATCGGTCCGGATGCCCGCCGACTTTGTTAGATCGATGAAGCCTTCGGCTTGATTAAATTCAATTCCTAAACTAAATGTCAAGTCGAACGCACCGGATGCCGAGGCGAATGGCCAACCCGTCGAAACGCTCGCTGCTGAAAGCCGTGGCCGACCACGGGCCGCTGAGCCGGTCCGAGCTCGCGGTCCTGGCCGGGCTGAGCAAGGCGGCGATCACGGGGCTGAGCCGCGAGCTGATTCAGGACGGCGCGCTGGAGGAAAGCGAAGTCGCCTCGGCGCCCTCTCGCCAGGGCCGGCCGTCGATCCTGCTGCGGCTGAACCCGACCCATGGCTATTTCATCGGCGCCTCGATCGTAGAGGAGCCGGTGACGATGGTGCTGACCGATTTCCAGGGCGCGGTGCTGGGCCAGCGCACGGCCCCCTGGTCGAACGATCCGCAGGCGATCGCCGGCACCATCCGCGACTCGATCCCGCATCTCCTGGGCGAGGCCGGCATCCCGGCCGATCGGCTGCGCGGCATCGGCGTCGCCCTGTCCGGCCTGGTCAACCACGACCAGGACCGCTGCCTGCACTCCGCCAATCTCGGCTGGATCGACCTGCCGGTGGCGGCGGTGGTGGAGCAGGCGACCGGCGTGCCGACCTTCCTCGAGAACGACGCCAACGCCGTCGCCACCGGCGAACGGCTGTATGGCCTGGCGCGCGACTACCGCACCTTCGCCACCGTGACCTTCGGCGACAGCATCGGCTGCGCCCATTATGTCGACGGCACGCTCTACCGCGGCCATGGCGGCGGCGCCGGCGAGATCGCGCATTGCACGATCGAGCCGGGCGGGCTGCCCTGCCGCTGCGGCAAGCGCGGCTGCCTCGACACCGTGGCGCCGCGCCAGGCGATCCTGGCCCAGGCGCGGGCTCTCGGCCTCACGGCATCGACCACGGCGGAGGTAGAGGCCCTGGCGGCCCAGGGACATGCCGAGGCGATCGGCATCCTGCACCGGGCCGGCGGTGCGCTGGGCCTGGCCATCGCCCATGTGATCCAGGTCAACGACCCCGAATTCGTCCTGATCGTCGATGTCGAGGGCGCGATGGGGCCGCTGTTCCGCACCGTCACCCGGCAGGCGATCGAGGCCAATGTCCTGCCGCGTCTCGCCGCCTCGACCACCATCCGCTTCCACCACGCCACCCGCGCCCTGTGGGCCCGCGGCGCCGCCAGCATCGCCGCCCACCGCTTCCTGACCCGCGCCGAAGAAGGCTGAAGACATGGCATCCCTCCCGCGCATCGCCCCCCTTCGAATCGCGGTGGGCGGCATCCACACCGAATGCAGCACCTACAGCCCGGTCCTGGCGACCGAGGCGGATTTCCGGGTGCTGCGCGGCGACGCGCTGACCGCCGACCCCTCCTTCGCGATGCTGCGCGACTACGACGCCGTCTTCCTGCCGACCCTGCACGCCCGCGCCGTCCCCGGCGGCCCGGTCGCCCGCGCCACCTATGAGGCGTTCAAGGCCGAGTTCCTCGATCGTCTGAAAGCTCTCGGTCCGATCGACGGCCTGTATCTCGCCATGCACGGCGCCATGAATGTCGAGGGCATGGAGGATGCGGAGGGCGACTGGATCACCGCCGCCCGCGCCGCGGTAGGCCCGGACTGTCCGATCAGCGCCAGCTACGACCTGCATGGCAATGTCAGCCAGCGCATCATCGACGCGCTCGACATGTTCTCGACCTACCGCACCGCGCCGCATATCGATGTGGAGGAGACCAAGCGCCGCGCCTGCACCATGCTGATGCGCCGCCTCACCGAAGGCTTGCAGCCGCTGCTGCTGTGGGTCCCGGTGCCGGTGCTGTGGCCGGGCGAGCGCACCAGCACGGTGGACGAGCCGGCGAAGTCGCTCTACGCCCGGCTGCCCGCGGTCGACGCCGTCGACGGCATCCTCGATGCCTCGATGATGGTCGGCTATGTCTGGGCCGACGAGCCGCGGTCGACGGCGGCGATCATCATCACCGGCACCGACCCGGCGGCGATGGAGCGCGAGGGCGCCCGCCTGGCCCAGGCCTATTGGGATGCGCGCGACGACTTCGTCTTCGGCAGCCGCACCGGCACGGTGGAGGAGTGCGTCGGCTGGGCCGTCGGCTCGCCGACCCGGCCGGTGATCCTGGCTGATTCCGGCGACAACCCGACCGGCGGCGGCGTCGGCGACCGCGCCGACCTGCTGCGGGCGCTGCTGGCGCGCGACGCGCAGGATGTGCTGATCGCCGGCATCGCCGACCGCCCGGCGACCGAAGCCTGCTTCGCCGCCGGCATCGGCGGCCGGCTGCGCCTCAGCATCGGCGCGACTCTCGACACCAAGGGCAGCATGCCGGTCGAGGCGGAGGCCGAAGTGCTGGTGCTCGACCCCGGTGCTGATCTCGCCGACCGCCAGGCCCTGGTCCGCATCGGCGGCATCCGGGTGGTGCTGACCGCCCGGCGCCGGCCGTTCCACACCATCTCGGACTTTACCCGGCTGGGCGTGCACCCGGCCGAGGTGGCGATCCTGGTGGTCAAGTCCGGCTACCTGTCGCCGGAGCTGGCGCCGATCGCCAACCCGAACCTGATGGCGCTGTCGCCCGGCGTGGTCGACCAGGATGTCGAGCACCTGCCGCGCCACCGCACCACCCGCCCGACCTTCCCCTTCGACCGCGGCTTCGACTGGCACTCCCGCCCCGTCTGGTCCGCCCGGTCGCTCAAGGCGCTCGGCCGATGATGCTTTTGCCGATGGCGCTATCACTGCCGGCTCGCTCCGATTGCCTCTCCCGCCTGGCGGGAGAGGTCGGACATCCGCCAGGATGTCCGGGTGAGGGCTGGCCCAGGCCTCGACAAAATCCCCTCACCCGGAGCCGCTTCGCGTCTCCGACCTCTCCCGCAAGCGGGAGAGGCAACGCAAAACAGCCGTCCCGTATGGGATGTCCAGCGCAGCGAGAGACCTTCCGATGACCGCCACCCCCCTGATCGAGATCTGCGTCGAAGGCCTGGACGGGTTCCTGGCGGCCCAGGAGGGCGGGGCCGACCGGGTCGAGCTCTGCGCCAGCCTGATCGAGGGTGGGCTGACCCCCAGCATCGGCACCATCCTGGAGGTCAAGGCCCGTGCCCGCATCCCGTTCCACGTCATCATCCGGCCGCGCGGCGGCGACTTCCTGTACAGCGACACCGAGGTCGCCAGCATGCTGGCCGATGTGAAGGCGCTGCGGGAGCTCGGCGTGCCCGGCATCGTCATCGGCTGCCTGACCGCGGACGGCAGGATCGATGAGGACCGCACGGCGCAGCTGGTGCGCGAGGCCCGGCCGATGAAGGTCACCTGCCACCGCGCCTTCGACATGACCCGCGACCCGGAAGAGGCGCTGGAGGCGCTGATCCGCTGCGGCGTCGACCGGGTGCTGACCTCGGGCCAGCGGCCGGACGCGATGGCCGGCCTCGCGATCCTGAAGCGGGCGGTGGAGCAGGCCGGCGACCGCATCGTCATCATGGGCTGCGGCGATCTGGACGAGGCCAACATCGCCGGCATCCGCCGCGCCACCGGGCTGCAGGAGCTGCATTTCGCGGCGCCGCGCAGCGAGCCGAGCGGCATGGTCTACCGCAACCCGGAGATCGGCATGGGCGGCACCGAGCTGGAGCGCGAATACACCAACACCGTGACCGATCCGGAGCGGGTGCGCGCCACCATCCGCGCCGCGCGCGCCTGATGGCGGCGGCCGGCCCAGACGCCGACACGATCCTGTCGGTGAAGGAGCTGCGGACCTGGTTCGACACCGAGGACGGGCCGATCCGCTCGGTCGACGGGGTGACCTTCCACATCCGCCGCGGCGAGACCTTGGCGCTGGTCGGTGAATCCGGCTCGGGCAAGAGCGTCACCAGCCTGTCGCTGATGCGGCTGATCCAGACCCCGCCGGGCCGCATCGCCGGCGGCGAGATGCTGTTCACCGACGGCCAGGGCCGCCGGCGCGACCTCGCCCGCCTGTCGGAGGCGGAGATGCGCCGCATCCGCGGCAACGACATCGCCATGGTGTTCCAGGAGCCGATGACGTCGCTGAACCCGGTCTATCCGGTCGGCGACCAGATCGCCGAGGCGGTGGTGCTGCACCAGGGGCTGGGCCGCCGCGCCGCGATGGACACCGCGGCGCAGATGCTGGAGCTGGTCGGCATCCCGGCCGCCCGCCGGCGCCTGAAGGACTATCCGCACCAGATGTCCGGCGGCATGCGCCAGCGGGTGATGATCGCCATGGCGCTGTGCTGCCGCCCGGCGCTGCTGATCGCCGACGAGCCGACCACGGCGCTGGACGTCACCATCCAGGCCCAGATCCTGGACCTGATGCGCCGGCTGCAGGCCGAGATCGGCATGTCGATCCTGTTCATCACCCACAATCTCGGCGTGGTGGCCGAGATGGCCGACCGCGTTGCCGTGATGTATGGCGGAAGGGTGGTCGAGGAGGCCGGCGTGATCGAGATCTTCAAGTCGCCGCGCCACCCCTACACCATCGGCCTGCTGAACAGCGTGCCGCACACCGACTACGCGGCGCTGGACCGCGGCGAGTCCCGGCGGCTGGAGGCGATCCCCGGCAACGTGCCGAGCCCGCGCAAGCTGCCGCCCGGCTGCGCCTTCGCGCCGCGTTGCCGCTACGCGATCGACGCCTGCGCCGCCGCAGTGCCGCCGCTCGCCGATACCGGCGGCGGGCACATGTCGCGCTGCATCCGGTGGAGCGAGCTGGCATGAGCGCCGTCGTCGAGGACCGCCGCAGCACCATTGCCCTGCCGGCGCCCGGCGAGACGCTGGTCGAAGTCGAGGGGCTGCGCACCTGGTTCCCGGTCGGCGGCGGCCTGTTCGGCGGCAAGGGTCAGAACGTCCGTGCGGTCGAGGATGTGTCCTTCGTGCTGAAGCGGGGCGAGGTGGTCGGCCTGGTCGGCGAATCCGGCTCCGGCAAGACCACGGTCGGCCGGTCGATCCTGCGCCTGACCGAGCCGACCGCCGGGTCGGTACGCTTCGCCGGCACCGACATCCTCGGTCTGTCGAAATCGGCCTTCCAGGCCTATCGGCGCGAGATGCAGATCGTCTTCCAGGATCCCTATGCCAGCCTGAACCCGCGGATGACGGTGGGCGAGATCGTCGGCGAGGCGCTGACCATCCACGGCCTGTCCCGCGGCCGGCAGCGGCCGGAGCGGATCGCCGAGCTGCTGCGCCGGGTCGGGCTGCGGCCGGACGCAATCACCCGCTACCCGCACGAGTTCTCGGGTGGCCAGCGCCAGCGCATCGGCATCGCCCGGGCCCTGGCGGTCGAGCCCAGCTTCATCGTGGCGGACGAGCCGGTCTCGGCCCTCGACGTCTCGATCCAGGCCCAGGTGGTCAACCTGATCCAGGATCTGCAGCGCGACCTGGGCCTGACCATGCTGTTCATCGCCCATGATTTGTCGGTGGTCGAATACCTCTGCGACCGCGTGATCGTGATGTATCTCGGCCGGATCATGGAATCGGCGCCCGCCCGGTCGCTCTACACCGCGCCGCGCCACCCCTACACCCGGGCGCTGCTCTCGGCGGCGCCGGTGCCGGACCCGACGGTGCGGCGTGAGCGCATCCTGCTGCAGGGCGACATCCCCAGCCCGATCAACCCGCCCTCGGGCTGCGTCTTCCGCACCCGCTGCCCGCACGCGATCCCGGACTGCGCCACGGCGGTGCCGCCGTTGCGCGAGGTCGCGCCGGGCCACGCCAAGGCCTGCATCCGGGACGACCTGTAGCCCCGGCCCCACCACCGTCATGGCGAGCCCCGCCCCTTGCACTTGATTGGGGGGCGTGGCCATCCATCGCACCGGCCGCGCCATTTGAACACCGGCCGCGCCGTACTAGATCTTCCAAAGCGAAGCGGCGAAAGGGCGGTGCATGAACCGCAACACGGCGGAGCGTTGGGGGCGGGTCAGCATCGCCCTGCATTGGACGATCGCGGGCCTGATCCTGCTGGTGCAGATCCCGGCCGGCCTGACGATGAACCGGGTCGAGCCGGGCCTGCTGCAGAACATCCTCTACGACACGCACAAGATGACCGGGCTGACGGTGTTCGCGCTGGCGGTCGTCCGGCTGCTCTGGCGCTGGGCCAATCCGGTGCCCGAACTGCCGGCGGACATGCCGCCCTGGCAGGCGGCCGCGGCGCGCGTGACGCATGGGCTGCTGTATCTGCTGATCCTCGCCATGCCGGTCAGCGGCTTCATCTACACGGCCACGGGCGGCTTTCCGGTGCCGCTGTTCTATCTGGTCAACCTCGCGGACTTCGTCCCGGTGAGCAAGCCGGTCGCGGCCGTGGCCAAGGCCGTGCACCTCAACCTCATCTGGGTCCTGCTGGCGGTCGTCCTGCTGCATATCGCGGGCGCGCTGTACCACCACCTGGTCCGCCGCGACGGCGTCCTGCGGCGCATGCTGTCCTCGAAGGCGCGCCTGCCTGCTGGCGAGGCGCGATCCTGAACGGTCCTCTCCGCCTCACGACCTGGGCGTGCCTTCTCGGCGTGGGGACGGTGCTGACGGGCACGGCCGCGGCGCTGGCCGGCACAAGCCCGGTCGCCGCGCCCTTCCTGATCGCGACGCTCCTGGTCTATGCCGGGATCTCGGCCGTGATCGCCGTGACGATCCAGGGCTGGCACCCCCACCCGCGGTTCGGTGCGGCCAATCTGATGACGCTGACGCGGCTCGGCATCGCGGCGATCTTCGCCGGAGTGGTCGTGGAAGGGCTGCTCGACCGCAGCCGGATCTCGGCCGGGGTCGCCTGGGCCTGCGTCGCATTGCTGTCGGTCGCGCTGGTGCTGGATGGCGTCGACGGCCTGCTGGCCCGACGGCAGGCCCTGGCGTCGCGCTTCGGGGCGCGGTTCGACATGGAGGTCGACGCGCTGACGATCCTGCTGCTCTCGATTCTGGCGATGCTGCTGGACAAGGCCGGCGCCTGGGTCGCGCTGATCGGCCTGATGCGCTACGCCTTCGTCGCCGCCGCCCTTCTCCAGCCGGCACTGGCCGCGCCGCTGTCGCCGTCGCTGCGCCGGAAGGCCATCTGCGTCGTCCAGTACGCCGCGCTGCTCGTCATGCTGCTGCCGATCACGCACCCCCCGGCGACGACGGCCGTCGCGGCGGTCGCGCTCGCGGCCCTGGCCTGGTCCTTCGCCGTCGATATCGGCTGGCTGCTGCGGCGCGGCGTGCGGACGGCGATCTGATCAGAGGGTCGCGAGGAGGTCCACATGCCCGACCAGGCAGCGCCCGTCCGCGGCCCGGGCCTGCCGGAACGCCAGCCAGTCCTCGACCTCGGCCTTGGCGATGCCGGAGGCCACCGCGGCGATCCCGGGCAGCAGCGCGAGGACCAGCTCTGCGTCGCCCGGCCCGAGGCGCCACGGGCTCGCTTCGATGCGGACCTTGAAGCCCCGGGACCGCAACGCCGCGGCCAGCGCCCCCGCCCCGTCCGGACCGAGCGCCGGGCCGAATCCCTTGTCGGTCCGCTGATGCGCGTTGAGGGCGGTGGTCATCGCCTGGTCGCCGGGATGCGCCGGATCGAAGGACAACTGCCCGTCATAGGAGAGCGCGGCATAGAACGGGGACCGGCGGGCCTTCAGGGCATCCGCCAAGCGCTCGACCCACGCCTCGGAGACGAGATCCAGCAGCGCCGACGCGGTGACCAGCGCGGCCCCCTCGATCGGTGGCTCCCCGCGCGACAGGTCGCAGAGGACCGTTTCGGCCCCCGTTCTCCGACCGGCCTCGCGCAGCACGGCCGCATCATGGTCGACCAGCCGCCATCGGACGGCGGGGGCGAGACAGGACTGCAGCGCCCGCACGGTCGATCCGATGCCGCAGCCCAGATCCACGATCAGCCCGCCGGTCCCGACGAGAGACGCGGCGGCGCTGCGCAGCCCGGGATGCCGGGCGGCGTGGTCCGCAGGCTCGCGCAGGTCGAGCCAAGCGGTCGGGAAGGATGTCAAGGGGCTGCCGCCCTCGCTCCGATCAACCGTGCGCCTGGCTCCACGGGCCGTGATGCTGCCCCTCGGCGTCGATGCGGCCGAAGCCGTGGGCGCCGAAGAAGTCGCGCTGGCCCTGGGTCAGGTCGGCGGTCGAGCGCGGCTGGCGCAGCGCCAGCCAGCGCGAGGTCGCGGCCGACAGGGCCGGCACCGCATGGCCGTGGCGGAAGGCCTCGGCCACCACCTCCGGCAGCGCGCCCGCGGCGCCCTCGAACAGCGGCGTCAGGCCCGGTGCCAGCACCAGGGATTCTATGTCCGGCGTCTGGTCATAGGCCGAGGCGATGCGGTCCAGCAGGGTCGAGCGGATGATGCAGCCGGCTCGCCAGATCCGGGCGACCTCGGCCAGCGGCAGCTTCCAGCCATATTCGCGCGACGCCGCCGACATGATGGCGAAGCCCTCGGTGTAGGCCAGGATCTTGCCGGCCAGCAGCGCCTTCTCCAGCAGTTCGATCGCCGCCTCGCGGTTGCCGGCCAGGGTCAGCGGCTGGGCCGCGCCCGGGAAGCGCTCGGACAGGGTCTTGCGCAGGGCGCGCTCGGCCGAGACGCCGCGCGCCTCGACCGCCGCGGTGATCGAGGAGGCCGGGGCGCCCAGCGCCAGCGCCTCGATCGCCGACCAGCGGCCGGTGCCCTTCTGGCCGGCGCTGTCAACGATGACGTCGACCAGCGGCTTGCCGGTCTTGGGGTCGGTGGTCTTCAGCACCGTCGCCGTGATGTCGACGAGGTAGGAGGACAGCGGGCCCTTCGACCAGCGCTCGAACACGTCGCCGATCTCGGCCGGGGTCAGCCCCAGGCCGCGGCGCAGCAGGCCATAGACTTCGCCGATCATCTGCATGTCGGCATATTCGATGCCGTTGTGGATGGTCTTGACGAAGTGGCCGGCGCCGTCGGTGCCCAGCAGGGCGCAGCACGGCGTGCCCTCGAACTTGGCGGCGATCGCCTGAAAGATCTTGTCGACCCGGCCATAGACCTCGGGCTTGCCGCCGACCATGATCGACGGGCCGTGGCGCGCCCCTTCCTCGCCGCCGGAGACGCCGACGCCGAGATAGGCGAGGCCGGCCTTGTCCATGGCGCTCTCGCGCCGCACCGTGTCGTGGAAATTGGCGTTGCCGGCGTCGATCAGGGCGTCGCCCTTGTCCAGCAGCGGCTGCAGCCGGGCGGCGGTCTCGTCGACGGCGGCGCCGGCCTGCACCATCAGCAGGATGGCGCGGGGCTTCTTCACCGCCGCCACCAGCTCCTCCGGCGTGTGGCAGGGGACGAGGCGCTCGGCCAGCGGACCGGCCAGGGCCATCGCCTCGTCGGTCCTCTCGCTGCTGCGGTTGTAGAGCGCGACCCGGAAGCCCTTCTCCGCCATGTTGAAGGCGAGGTTCCGGCCCATGACGGCCAAGCCGACGACTGCGATGTCCGCGTCGCTCATCTGATGCCTCTTCTCTGTCCGCTGATGACCAGACGGCCAATCGATTCAGAGGCTATCGATAGTCAACCGCCGGAGCCTTGTCCATGCCCCGGCCGCCCGCTTGTCAGACAAGATGCCGCTTCAGCGCCGCGACCACGTCGTCGCGGGCCTCGCGGGCGCGGGACAAGAGGCGGGTCTGGGCCAGGAAGCCGTGCGGCATGTCGGGATAGACCTTCAGGCTGTGCGGCGCGTCGATCCGCGTCAGCCGCTGGTCCAGGGCGAGCGTGTCGTCGAGCAGCGGGTCCAGCGCGGCGGCGAGCAGCAGCAGCGGCGGCAGGCCGCCCAGATCGGCGGTCAGCGGCGCCGCCTGGGGATCGTCGCGCAGCGCCGGGTCGGGCAGGTACTGGGTCCAGAACCAGTCCAGCTTGGCGGTCGACAGGCCGTAGCTGCCATCGCCGAAATCGCGATGCGACGGGGTGTTGTGATTGGCCGACAGCATGCCGTAGACGATGGCACCGAAGCGCGGCAGCGGATCGGCCAGGTCGCGCAGCCGCAGCAGCGTGGCCAGCGCCAGGTTGCCGCCGGCGGAATCGCCGCCGATGCCGATGCGCCCGGCATCGATGCCCAGCGCCGCCGCTTTCGCGCGCAGCCATTGCACCACGGCGACGGCTTGGTCGCGCGCGGTCGGGAATTTGTGCTCGGGCGCCAGCGCATAGTCCAGGCCGACCACCACGACCCCGGCATCGCGCGCCACCTCGCGCTTCCAGCGGTCCAGCGAGTCGATGCCACCCAGGGCGAAGCCGCCCCCATGGGCGTGCAGATAGGCCGGCAGCGGCCCGGATGCGTTGTCCGGATAGTACAGCCGCACCCGCACCGGCACCGGCAGGTCGGACAGGACATGCTCCTCGACCCGGGCCAGCGGCGGCGCATCCTGGTTCAGGAAGGCCTGCAGCGTCAGGGCATGGCCGCGGGCGACGACGACCGGCGTCGCCAGCACGTCGGCCTGGACGATGCCGCTCTCGCGCAGCAGCGCCTGGCCGGCGAGGAATTCGGGGGCGAGGCCCGGCGGGGTCAGGGCATCCGGCATGTCGGGACCTCGGTGGTCAGCGGGGCAGGGGGCGCCGGACGAAGGCCCGGACCCGGTCCAGCAGGCCCGGCCCGGGCGGCCGTGCCCGGCGCGGTGGCTCAGCCTGGTCGTCGGGCCGCTCGGGCAGCCGGCTCTCCAGCGTGTGGATCAACCAACCGATCGTGTCCATGGGCCCTCCGAACCGTGAAATCAGAAAGTCTCCACCCAGGGCCGCAGCTCGATCTCCCAGCTCCAGGCGCTGCGCGGCTGGCGCAGCAGGTCGAGATAGCTCTGGGCGATGGCGTCGGGGTCCAGCGTGCTGTCCGGCTTGGCGGGCGGATCCTCGCGCCCGGCCTCGCGGATCTGGCCGTCGATCACGACATGGGCGACATGGATGCCCTGCGGCGACAGCTCGCGGGCCATGCTCTGGGCCAGGCCGCGCAGCGCGAACTTGCCCATGGCGAAGGGGGCGGAGCGGGCATAGCCCTTGACGCTGGCCGAGGCGCCGGTGAACAGGATGGCGCCGCGCCGCTTCTGCAGCATCCGCCGGGCCGCCTGCTGCCCGACCAGGAAGCCGCCGAAGGCCGACACCGCCAGCACCCGCTGCACCTCGGCCGGGTTCAAATCGGCCAGCGGGCCGCGCAGCCGGGCGCTGGCGTTGAAGATCACCACATCCGGGTCGCCGATGCGCTGCTGCACCGCGTCGAACAGCCCGGCCACCGCCTGGGCGTCCGATGCGTCGGCGGCAAAGGCGGCGGCGCCGGTCTCCTCCAGCAGCGGCTTCAGCTTGTCGGTGTCGCGCGCGGCGACGGCGACGCGCATTCCCTGGCGGCTGAGCAGCCGGGTCAGCGAGGCGCTGAGCCCGCTGCCGGTGCCGACGATCAGGGCGGTCTTGTAGCTCTCGCGGCTCATGGCTGTCCTCAGGACCGGGATGGCTGTGCCGGGTGCGGCTCCACCCTTGTCCTATCATGTCGTCGGCATCTGCCACAGCCGCAAGGCCGGTGTCAGGTCGGCCGGATCGCGCCATAGGCCCCGCGCCAGTACAGCAGCGGATCGGGGGGGGGGGGGGGGCCCCCCGGCCCCCCCCCCCGGCGGGCGCCCCCCC